>JAQYVQ010000493.1 GCA_030145435.1 Syntrophobacteria bacterium
TCCCCCCAGCCTCCCGGCGATTTCCTCGCCGTCCAGCGAGTCGTCCCCAAGAAGGGTGAAAAGATCGAGCTTGACGCCCGCGTGAAGCGTGCATGTTTCCCAGTAACTGCCTGACACCTGCAGAATTCGCCCCGGATTCCATTCATCGCCGCGCATCTCGCACTTCCCCCTTTCGTACTGTCCCGACCTGCTGGCCCGGACATTTCATGAACAATACCGAGAGGATTAGAGGACCCCTATCCGAAGTAGTCGCTTATATCGAATTTCCCAGGGCAAGCGACGAGTACGGATCGCCACCAGAGAGTGATTGAGATTTCTCGGCATTGTTCATGAAATGTCCGTGCCGCTTGTCCTTCTGTAATTTTTGATTGACCGCCCCCTGAAGCTCTCCTATCTTATATGTATGTTAGTCGATGGCAAGAACACACTTCAACACCCTCCGGGTGAAGAGGTCTCTGGCCGGATACCGTGCCGGCCATCCCGAGTCGAGATGCCCTCCCTTGCCGAAGTTGCCGGCAGGCTGTGCCGGCAGCCTCCCCCGAAGGGGATCTCCCCGGAGGGGTTCCGATTCTTTCAGGAACTGTGGGCCCACTACCCCTCTTGCTCCGAGCAGTGGACCCGGGTGATTCCCGCGGCGGTCTGGGATCGGGCCTCTCCTCTGAGATCGAAGCCGGGCGAGCCCCTCCTGGGAATCGAGGACATCCGGTTCGATGCCCTTCCCATCCTCCGGCTCTGGAAGCGTTTGGTTGGCCTCTTCGAGCCACTCGAAGAGGCGGGCATGGATCCAGTCGTCGCGAGCCGATCGTTTTTTGCGTCCCGACTCGATGATCCGGATCCGAAGGTGCTGATCGGTGGCTGCCTGCTGAGGCCCTTTCTCTACAGGGCCGCCCAAAAGGCGTCGAGCCTGATCGACACGGATGGTTGGACAGGGGGGACCTGCCCTGTGTGTGGCGGAGCCGCCTACCACGGGCTCATCCAGAGCGATACCCGGCAACGCATCCTCGCTTGTGGCAAGTGTCATTTTATGTGGTCTTTTCCGCGGATTCGATGCCCCTTCTGCGACAACGCGGACCAGGAACTCCTGGGGTTCTACCTCGATGAAGAGGAACCGCGGGTTCGAATCGATTTCTGCCGTGCCTGCAGGCGCCTTCTGCCGGTCACGATTCAGGAAGAGGGGACCGGATTTCCGCTGCTCGTGTACGATCACCTCGTAGCGAACAATCTCCAAAGAAGCATCGAGAGGAGAGGGTCATGAGTCTCACCCGGAGGGGGTTCCTGAAAATCCTCGGGGCGTCCACGGCGGTCGGGACGTTGGGGCTGAGGGGTGAATGTGACGCCCTTCCTCTGCCCGAGAGGATCAAGGAAGGAAGAGAGACGCCCACCATCTGCCCCTATTGCAGCGTCGGTTGCGGCCTCATCGTCACCGCGAGCCAAGGGAAGATTCGCAACGCGGAAGGAGACCCGGACCATCCCATCAACCTCGGGTCCCTCTGCTCCAAGGGTGCGGCCCTGAGCCGGATCCAGGACAATCCGTTCCGCATGACCCAAGTTCTCTACCGTGCTCCCGGGTCGGTGCAGTGGGTTCCGAAGTCATGGAATTGGGCGGTCCGCAGGATTGCGAGGCGAGTAAAGGACACCCGGGACGCTACGTTCGAGGAACGAGAGGGCGGCCAGGTCGTCAACCGAACCAGGGCCATTGCATCCTTCGGGGGAGCTTGCCTGAACAATGAGGAAGCCTATTTGTGGGTGAAACTGATGCGCGCCTGCGGCCTGGTGAATGTGGAACACCAGGCACGGCTTTGACACTCCTCCACGGTCGCCAGTCTGGCGGCCTCCTTCGGCAGGGGTGCCATGACCAATCACTGGAATGACATCGCGAACGCGGATGTCATTATGATCTGCGGGGCCAATCCCGCCTCCAACCACCCGGTCTCGTTCAAACATATCCTGGAGGCAAGAAGGCGGGGAGCCAGGGTGATCACGGTGGACCCGCGGTTTACCCGAACCGCGAACCGGTCGGACCTTTACTGCAAGCTTCGACCCGGATCGGACGTTGCCTTCGTGGGCGGGCTGATCCTTTACGTGATCCAGAGAGAGACATACAATAAGGACTACGTGAGGCGGGCCACGAACGCCCCGTTTCTGATCTGCCCGGACTACGGATTCAACGAAGGGATCTTTTCCGGGTACGACCCGGGCACGCGATCCTACGACACCGCCTCGTGGAGCTACCAGCTCGACGAGACGGGAATCCCGAGACAGGACCCCACCCTCGAGGATCCGAACTGCGTCTTTCAGATCCTGAAGCGTCATTTCGCCCGCTACACGCCCGAGGTGGTTTCAAACGTCGTGGGGTGCGACGAGGAGGATTTTCTGGCCGTGGCGGAAGCCTTCGCGGAGTCCGGGAAGCCGGGCAAGGCCGGGACCATCCTGTACGCCATGGGCTTGACCCAGCACACGCTGGGCACCCAGAACATCCGGGGCTGGGCCATCCTGCAGCTCCTGCTGGGCAATGTGGGTGTCGCCGGAGGCGGGGTCAATGCGTTGCGCGGGGAATCGAACGTCCAGGGATCCACCGACTTTGCTCTGCTCTTCCACATCTTGCCCGGCTACCTGCAATCGCCGATGACGGCAGATCAAACCCTGACGGATTACCTTCAGAGGTGCACGCCTCGGTCATCGGATCCCGCGAGCGCGAACTGGTGGAGCCACACACCGGCGTATATCGTTTCCCTGCTCAGGGCCTTCTGGGGCCCTGCCGCGACCGGGGAAAACGACTACGGCTTCAACTGGCTGCCCAAGCGAACCGCCAACTACTCCCACATCGCCATCTTCGAGGCCATGAGCAGGGGACGGGTCAAGGGCGCCTTCTTCATGGGCCAGAACCCGGCCGTGGGCGGCCCGGACAGCGATCGAGAGACCGGCGCTCTGGGCGGCCTGGACTGGATGGTCTGCGCCGACCTGTGGCAGACCGAGACGGCCAATTTCTGGCGTAACCCGGATGTGAAGAAACCCGGGGACATCCGAACAGAGGTGTTCCTCCTGCCTGCGGCAGCTTCCTTCGAAAAGGAGGGGTCCATCACCAACTCGGGCCGCTGGGCCCAGTGGCGAACCAAGGCCGTCGAGCCCCCCGGGATGGCCAGGTCGGATCTCTGGTTCATGGACCGGTTGGCCAGGGAGCTCAAAAGGCTCTACACGAAGAAAGGGGGGGCCTTCCCGGAGCCGATCGTGAACCTGTCCTGGGATTACGGAGGCGGAGAGGATGGGATCGATGTGCACAGGGTGGCCCGGGAGATCAATGGGTACGAGGTGGATACCGCAAGACTCGTGAGCGGCTTCACGGCCCTCGAAGACGACGGCACCACCGCATGCGGGAACTGGCTCTACTCGGGAAGCTACACCGAGGCAGGCAATCAGATGGCCCGCCGGGATCCGACGGATGCGCCCAACAAGATCGGCCTCTACCCCGGCTGGTCCTGGTGCTGGCCGGCGAACCGCAGGATCCTGTACAACCGGGCATCTGTCGATCGACAGGGAAGGCCTTCGGACGAGGAACACTGGGTGATCCGATGGGATTCGAAGGCCAGGGAGGGCAGGGGTGCCTGGATCGGGGATGTTCCGGACGGAGGCTGGCCGCCCGGGGAGAAGCGCCCCTTCATCATGCGCCCGGAGGGGGTGGCCTGCCTGTTTGCCTCCTGCGGCCTTGCCGACGGCCCCCTGCCCGAGCACTACGAGCCCGTGGAAAGCCCTGTTCGCAACCGGATCTGCGGGGTGCAGAACAATCCGGTTGCCATGCTCTGGCAGGAACCTGAGCAAGAGGAAGAGAACCTCCAGGGATTCTGCAGGCAGTATCCGATCATCGCCACGACCTTCCGGCTGTCCGAGCACTGGCAGGCCGGTCAGATGACCCGCAACATCGGGCTCCTCAACGAGCTGATGCCGGCCATGTTTGTAATGATTTCGCCTGGGCTGGCCGGGAGGCTCGGCGTCAAGAACGGGGAAAGGGTTGTGGTTTCCACGCCGAGGGGCGAACTGGAGGCCTTTGCCCACGTTACGGCCCGCATACAGCCATACAGGCTCAAGAACAGGTGGGTGGAGGTTGTGGCCCTGCCTTGGCATTTCGGCTTCATCGGCAAGAGCACGGGTGAGCCGGCAAACCGCCTGACTGCGCACGTAGGCGATGCCAACACGGGGATCCCCGAGTACAAGACGTTTCAGTGCAACGTGCGAAAGGGAGGGCAGGGCTGATGTTGCGCCGACCAGCGATCCTGTGCGATCCGACTTTGTGCACGGCCTGCAGGGCGTGTCAGGTTGCATGCAAACAGTGGAACAACCTATCCGCGGAGGAAACGGAATGGTTCCAGGGAGAGAGTTACACAAACCCGGCGAGGGTTTCCGCAGAAACCTGGCTGCTCGTTGATATGCGCGAGGAGATCATGGCATGGGGCGAACTTGTCTGGATGTTCACCCAGCGCCGCTGTCACCACTGCATCGACCCTGCATGCCTCAAGAATTGTCCCGCGGAACCGAGGGCTATCAACCGGGATGCCCACGGCATCGTGACGATCGACCCCGGCCTGTGCATCGCGTGCGGAACGTGCGTCGACGTTTGCCCTTTCGAGGTTCCGACCGTGAGCGAAAGGTACCAGGTTGCGCGAAAATGCACGATGTGTGTGGATCGTCAGAGCAAGGGTGACCTTCCCGCCTGCGTCAAGACCTGTCCCACCGGCGCAATCTCCTTTGGCGAAAGGGAGCATCTGATCGAGATCGGCCGGGGGCGGGCCGGGGAGTTCGAAAAAGGACACCTGTACGGAGTGACAGAGGGGGGAGGCAGCGCAATCCTCCACGTCTTGCCCTACGGGGTCGAATTCTCAGGCTTTCCGGAGAAACCCGGGGGACGAGTCCATCGAGGTGTCCCGACCCGAAGCCGGAAGAGCAGCATGGCCGGGATCGACGGGGCGGGACCGCTCCTCATCGGCCTCGCTGCCGCAGGCCTGACCCGGTTCGCGGAAAGGAAGCGGAGAGTAAGAGAGAGCGGGACCGACCCCGATCCAAAATAGCCCGTGGAGTTTGGGGACAGCCACTTATCTCTGGCGCTGTCCTTAGGCTCTAGAGGGAGATAAGTGGCTGTCCCCAAACTCGCTCCCCCGCCCTCCGAGCGAGCGCCTCCTCCCCTGCCCCCGATCCCACCCCATGGAAATACCTTGACAATCACCCGTCGAGTGGGTAAAACTAACATATTGACAGGACAGAGAGTGGAACAAGAATATAAACCACATTGTTTACAGCGAGTTACAAACTAATCTGGCAAGTTAATATCACCAACCAAGAGGGTCGATTGTCCAGCATGCAGCCCGTCGAGTAATGTCGGGAAACAAGAAAGAGAGACGGAGTCATGTCGGAACGAACAGAGGCCATGATGGTCAACACCCCGATCAAGGCGCAGCAGATCGCGTTGAAGGAAATGACGGATGATATGAGGGCCACGAGGCCGGGATTCGAATGGAAGCTGGATCTCGAAAGGGCACGGCTGCTCACCGAGTCCTACAAGCAGACCGAGAACGAACCGATGACCCTCCGAAGGGCAAAGGCCCTCGCCCATATCCTGGACAACATGACCATCTACATACGGTCCGAAGAGATGGTCGTCGGCAGCTTCGCGCGCGACATAGACAGCGTTCCCTTCTACCCGGAGTTTGCCTGGAAGTGGATCGTCCGGGATACGGCGCCCGGCCAGGTGTACAGCAGCATGCTGACGGACGAGGGGAGGCAGGAGCTGAAGGAGATCTGTGACTATTGGGGTAATTCCTCTCTACACCATAGGTTGCGCAGCTACCTTCCCGATGAGCTGAAAGAGGTCTTCTGGATCTTCAACTGGGAGTCGAGCACACCCAACTACGAGAAGATCCTCCGGGTCGGCCTGAAGGGGATCCTGGAGGAAGTCCAACAGAGGAAGGAGAAGCTGGAAGGGGACTACATAGCCGAGACCATGACCGGCATCGACTATGTGAGGAAGCGGGACGAGCTCGATGCCATGGCCCTGTCCCTGGAAGCGGCGATTCGCTGGGCAAAAAGGTATGGGGCAATGGCGCGGGACAAGGCGGAGAAGACACTCGACCCCTCCCGAACGGAAGAGCTGCAAAGGATTGCCGACATCTGCGAATGGGTTCCGGAGAGCCCGGCACGTACCTTCCACGAGGCCCTGCAGAGCTACTGGCTCATTCATCTGATCATCAATTTCATCGAGATCCCCATGGTGGGCACAGGGATCCGATTTGATCAGGTCATGAACCGGTTCTATGAAAAGGACGTGGAGGAAGGCAGGATCGACCGGGACCAGGCCCAGGAACTGGTCGAGTTTCTGATCGTGAAGTTCCAGGAGACCGGCTTTTTGCACGCACCGCTCTGGTCCGGGTTTGGTGGCGGCACCCTGGGGTACCAGACGGTGACGCTCGGTGGTGTGGATTCGCAGGGCAAGGACATCACGAGCGAGATGAGCTACATCTTTCTGGATGCAGTGAAGACCGTGCGGGCGATCGTCCCGCCCCTCGCGCTGCGCTGGCACGACGACATGCCCGAGAAACTCATCAAGAAGGCGATCGAGGTCCTTGCCTCCGGGATGCCCCAGCCGGCGATCTTCAACGACAAGGTGAACCTCCCGCGACTGGTCGAGCTGGGATGCTCGATTGAGGACGCCAGGCAGTATTCGATCAACAACTGCATGGTGCCCACGATTCCGGGCAAGAACTTCAATCACATCTCGGCCTGGGCGGCCGGTGTGCCCCTTCCCATGTGCCTGAATGCGGCTCTCGACATCCCGGACCCGATTCCCTTCTACAAGAATGCGGGGCCGAACAAGATCGACCCGGCGACGATACCCTCCATGGATGCACTGCTCGACGCCACGGTGGAGAACTACAAGTGGGTGATCCATCGGCTCGTGCTCATCGGGAACATCTCCGATGCCCTGTACAAGGAGTACGCACCACGGCCCTTCCTTTCCACCCTGATCGACGATTGCATCGACAGGGCCCAGGATGTGCGGGACTGGAACTACCAGCCCGACTACCGGGACGTGACCCTCTTCGGCCTCAACACGGTCGCCGATTCCCTGGCCGCCATCAAGAAGGTGGTTTTCGACGACAAGAAGGCGTCCATGGGGGAGTTGGTCGAGGCCATGCGAAACAACTGGCAGGGGCACGAGAAGCTCCGGAGGATTTGCCTGGAGGCCCCGAAGTTCGGGAACGATGACGACTATGTGGATCTGCTTTCCCTGGAGTTTGCCAAGAGAGTCTCCGAGGAGACCATGAAGTGCAAGACGAATCTCGGGTCCCCCGTCATCCCGGATGGGACCGCGTCGACGGCCTGGTGGAGCTTCGGCCGCGTTTGCGCCGCAACCGCGGACGGCAGGCTGGCTGGGGATCCCTTCAACGATGGGACCATCTCCCCGATGACGGGCAGGGACAAGAAGGGCCCCACCGCGGTCTTGAAGTCCGTCTCCAAGGTGGATCCCATGAAAACATGGAATCACCTCTTCAACCAGACCGTTGTCCCCGAATATCTCACGGGTCACAATGCCGAACTCTTTGCTCAATACCTGAAAACCTTCGCCGATCTGGGGATTCACCACATTCAGTTCACCACCGTGGGCAGGGACCTGATGCACGACGCGCAGAAACACCCGGAGGCCTATCCGAACCTGATGGTGAGGGTGGCCGGCTTTGCCGCATATTTCATAGATCTCGACAAAAACCTCCAGGAGGCGATCATCGACAGAACGCCCCAGAGCGCAGGCTCTGCACTGTGAGAGAAATGGCTGTCGCGCATAGAGAGAGTGATGCCGGCGCCCCGAAGGGCCGGATCTTCAGCATGCAGCGGTTCAGCATCCAGGACGGGCCCGGGATCCGAACCACGGTCTTCGTCAAGGGCTGTCCCTTGCGATGCGCATGGTGCTCGAACCCGGAGTCCCAGAGCCTGCACCCCGAAATCATGGTCAGGCGACAGAAGTGTGAAGGGTGTGGACAATGTTCGCAGGCCTGCCCCTCAGACGCCATCGCCTTGGTTGAGGGTCTGGTCACGATCGACAGGGCGCGGTGTGATCTCTGCATGGACTGCGTGGAGGCCTGCCCCACGGGCGCACTCGAGTTGAGCGGTGAGGAGATCACGATCGAGGAGGCGGTTCACGAGTGTTGCCAGGACGAGCCCTTCTATAAGAACTCGGACGGAGGCGTGACGCTGTCGGGCGGGGAGCCCCTCTATCAGCCGGAGTTTGCCCTGCATTTCCTGAGGGCGTGCAAGGAAAAATCGCTCAGCACAGCCCTCGATACGTGCGGGTATGCACCCTGGGAGGTGCTGGAGGAAATCCTCGCGTACACCGATCTGGTCCTGTTCGACGTGAAGCACCTGGATCCCGAGATGCACCGCAAGGGGACGGGCGTGACGAACGACCTGATCCTGGAGAATCTACGAAGGATGACCGCCTCACGGCAGG
>JAQYVQ010000574.1 GCA_030145435.1 Syntrophobacteria bacterium
ATGAGCATGTTGGCGATCCTGTTTGTCAGGAGATGGTAATCCATGAAGCTGTAACGCCTGCCCCGCTCGATGTTGACCAGGGCCTCCCGGTCTGCAAATCGCCTGGCCACGTGCATCATCTGGCATCCGAAATTCACCTTCATCTTTCTTCCTCCCCGGCTCATGGGTTTGTTCTTCACTTTAGAAAGGTGGGACAGGGTCTGTCAACGATTTTCTCCCGCCCCCCCGGGGACCCGTTTGCCCGGCCGCCGAAAGACGCTTGAATTCAGAGACTCCCTTAGGGTAGACATTCCGTGTTGGACGGAAGCCTTTCAAGCCACAATGGAATCTATAGAAGAAGTAGGCAAAGGAACAACCCTGTGTCTCTCAAGAAATGGCCCTTACTCGCCGTATGGCTGCTGGCGGGCGTGTTCGCCCTGCAGATCATCACCCTCTCTGCGGCAGCTGACGAGGCGGTCCGCCCCTTCGAGCCGGGCGAGACGCTCACGTACAAGCTTCGCTGGAAATTCATCAATGCCGGAACCGCCGTATTCCAGGTGCAGCCTATAGCGGAAATGAACGGCAATCCCGCTCACCACTTCCTGCTGACGATCCACTCCAGCTCTATACTGGACGTGTTCTACAAGGTCCGGGATCGGGTCGAAGCATACACCGATCTGGACGTGACCCGTTCTCTGCTCTACAAGAATGAACAGCGGGAGGGGAGCTACAGCCGAGACGTGACCGTCACCTTTGACTGGCAGAATGAAATGGCCCAGTTCGACAACCAGGGTGAGAAGCAGGACCCCATCTTCATCTATCCGGGCACCTTTGACCCCTTGTCGGTCATCTACCATCTCCGAATGCAGGAACTTACCCCCGGCAACGTCCTCAAGGCTCCGGCAACGGACGGCAAGAGGATCGTCATCGGACGGGTCAGAGTTGTGGAAAAACAGAAGGTAAAAGTCCCGGCCGGCGAATTCGATGCCTTCCTGGTCGAGCCGGCACTCGGACGTCTGGGCGGCGTGGTCAAGCGGAGCGAGGCAGCCGCCGTACAGATCTGGATCAGTGCCGACCGACGTCAGATACCGCTGAAGGTGAGCGGCTCAGCAAAGCTCGGGAGTTTCTCGGCCGTCCTCGTTTCTGTGGAATAAGGCTTGCCTATCTGTACACCCCATATTCCTTTGTAAAGTCTATCATGGCCCTCACATTCTCCGGCTTGGCGTCGTCCAGCACTGTGGAGGCATCCATGATGAACCCGCCGTCTTTGCCGACCACGTCGATCAGCTCCTTGCAGTAGGCTTTCACGTCATCGGGCGTCCCCGTGCACATCGTGGAGAGGGGAACATTGCCGCGGATGCACGCGGTCTTTCCGAGGATCTCCTTTGCCTTGAAGATGTCGGTCCGCTCGAACCAGTAGACCGCCTTGCCCGCGGGGATATCGGCAATGGTCTCCAGGCGAGAGGTGCAATCTCCCTCCCACAGGACCAAGGGGGTCTGACCGGCCTCGATGAGGCCCACGATGAGCCTCCGCAGCGTAGGCCAGAAGAAGGTGTTGAACTGTTCGGGAGACATGAAGCCGTCCAGTCCCTTGTGAATCGGGATGAAGACCCTCTTGTGCCCGAGTCTTCCCGCCCCGAGGCCGGACTCCAGCATGATGGGAAGCAGTTTCTCGCACGCATCCAGGACCTTGTCGGGTCGTCGGAACATGTCGAGCATGGCCCCCTTCGTTCCACGGAAGAAGTCCGACAGCGTGTCAAACGGGGCCTGTGCGAGTCCGCCGAACTGTTGCGGGAAGCCGAGTGACTGCATCTTCTTCGCATACGCAATCGCACCGGACAGGATCCTCTTCGCTTCCTTTGCCGCTTTGAGCAGGGCCTCGAGGGCCGCCTCGATCTCGGGGCTGTCAAAGGCGGAAAAGGACATCAGGCCCATGTAGTAGCTGATGATCGAATACATGGGGGGAAGGTTCCGCAACGGTTCCAGTGCCCCGGACACGCGAGGCCAGTACATCCGCAGCATGAAGCCGGAAGGATCGAACAGGAAGGCGTCGTACTCATCGGCCTTCATGTACTCCCCCTCGACGTACTGATACGTGGACATGGCGTCACAGCCGTGGCCGGGCCACTTGAGTTGCCGGAAATCGAGGGCCTCGAGTGTCGGGCCCAGGTACCGGATGGGAAAGGGGTTGTCGCACATGTCCGGCTGGAAGTCGACCATAGTATCCATGCTCGACTTCATGAGCATGTCATAATCGTACATGCTCTCCTCGAAGGTGGAGCCGGTATACTTGGCAGGGAAGAACCCCCAGAGGCACATGACAGGCACCCGGTCCGGAGTCAGCAGCGCAATCGCAGTTTCGACTCGTCTTTCCCGCTCCTCGTAGAGCTCTTCCGGCGTTTTGTCCATTCTCACCTCCTTGGTCTATTCTATACTCTAGAAACCCAAGGGAGCGCTTGTCAACATTGTCTTCTTGGGCCCTCTTGTGTCCTCCTGTGTGCATTGACACCCCTTCATGGTCTTGGGTATGCTGCGTATCGAAACGATTACAGCTCCAGGAGGGCCGTATGGGCGACTATTCCCCAAATATCATCGCCAACAGCTTCATCTCCTGCACCACTCACAACGGCGATGGAGAGTATATCATCTTCGGCGAGCGCCGGATCAAATGGCGCGAGTTCCTCCCCCGCGTGTTCAAGGTGGCCAATGCCCTGATCGCGCTCGGCGTGAAGCGAGGCGACAACGTGGCCTTCATGTTCCACAACACGCCCGAGTTCCTGGAGATCAACTACGGCATCCAGGTCGTGGGCGGGGTGCCCGCACCGATGAACTACCGGTTCACGCCCCGGGAGATCGAATACCAGGGAAACCACTGCGACGCCTCGGTGTTCCTCTACGATTCCATCTGGGCCGAAGCTGTCGAGGCCGCGGCACCGGGTCTGGAGAAGATCAAGCACTTCGTTCGTCGGGGTGAGGGTGGGCTCGAGGAAGCCCTGGACTACGAACAGCTTCTGGGTGAGGCAAAGGACACGGACCCAAAGGTCGCCAACGAGTGGAAGGATGTGGCGGTCATGATCTACACCGGGGGCACCACCGGTTTTCCAAAGGGCGTGATGCTCACCTACCAGGCCCATATCGACATGTTTGTGATGCTGTTCGCAGCACTCGCGATCCGGGCACTCACGAGCAACGTCAAGAGCAAGCGCCATCAGCGGGTCGTGGAGGGCCTGCCCCTGCCCGTCCCCTCCATCCTGGGGCCGATCCTGCGCACCCGCTTCGTCCAGAAATGGCTCAAGGGACCGGGCGGTGAAGAGAAATTGCGACAAAAGGCCTATGAGACTTTTTCCGATCCGAATGCGGCCAAGAAGGGATATAAGAGGGCAATGAAGGCCACGTACCCCTCCATGCCCTTCTTCCACGACGCGGCGTACGCCAACATGATGATGGGGGCATTCACAGGCGCCATGATTCTCGTCCTGCCCGACTCGGTGCGATTCGACCCGGCCCTGATCCTTGGGATGGTCGAAAAGGAGAAGGTCAGCACCATGGGAAATGTACCCACCGGGTGGAAAAAGCTGGTCGACTATCCGGAGGTGGGCCGATATGACCTGTCTTCCGTAAGGATGGCCGCCACCGGCGGCGGTGTGTGCCCGGCGCCTCTTAAGAAGCAGATCCTGCGACTCTTCCCGAACACCATGATCCTCGATGCCTTCGGCCAGACCGAGATGACCCCTGTTACCGCAATCCGGGTGGACATGGAGGAGGACACGATCCAGAACCGTTCGGTGGGTAAGTCCATCGTGGAGGTTCGGGTGGTGGACGAAAACGGCAAGGACCTGCCCCAGGGAGAGGTGGGAGAGATCCTCTACAGATCCAACACGGTCATGAAGGGCTACTACAGGGACGACGAGAAAACCCGTGAGGTAATGGAGGACGGGTGGTTCAGGAGTGGCGACCTGGGCTACCTGGACGAGGACGGCGAGATCCGGGTGGCGGATCGAAAGAAGGAGTGCATCAACACGGGCGGAGAGAAGGTCTTTCCCCTCGAGGTGGAAGAGGTCCTGGCCAAACACGTCAAGGTGGACGATGTATGCGTCATCGGCGTGCCCGACGAGGAATGGGGCACCAGCGTCCGGGCCGTGATCCAACTGAAGAAGGGCAAGGAGGCCGAACCCAAAGAACTGCTGGACTTCTGCCGGGCCGAGTTAGCCGGCTACAAGATCCCCCGGTCGGTTCTCTTCGTGGACGAACTCCCCCGATCGCCTGTCGGTAAGATGCTGCGGGAGAAGGTCAGGGAGGTCTACGGACAAATCTAACTCCGCTGCTGGCCCTCGGCGGGTCTGGACTCTTCTTGGCTCACTCTCTCCCCGGTCCAGTGGCGAGTGGCAAGTGGCATTTCCCGATCGAAGTGTCAGGATTTGTGCGAATAGGCCCGATCCGTGACACCCTTCCCTTCCGACAAACCACAAAAACCCATTTTTTCCAATCACTTACCGAACCCCCCTTCCACGAGTCCGGTTGGTACGGCCATTGCTAGTCCTAGGTGGGCAGGCAAGGACCCATCCGGTGGAGGAAATCGACGTTCGCACACGGATTCCCCTGCCGGGCAACGCATATCCACTGACCAGACCGCAGAAACCGATATGCTGACCGTGACAGGAAGGGCAAAAGCAAGACTCGTGCAGGCCTTGAGGCAGCAGACGGCAGACCCGGAAAAGGCGATTCGCCTGGTTCTCGCCCTCTCCCCCTCGAAACCGTTGGGTTTTATTCTGGACGATCAGGAAGAAGGGGATCAGGTCGTGAACGCGGAGGACGGCAGCAAGGTGCTGCTCCTGGGGCCCTCAGTCGGCGCGGCGCTCGACAACTCCCTGATCGACTACTGTGAGACATCCATGGGAGCAGCCTTCACCCTGTGCAAGCTCGGACCTGTTCAGTAGTTGTGGAGAAAGTACTGGAGGGAGCGGATATCCGCCTCAATCGTCGATTTGGTGAGCGGTTCGGGCCTTCCGGAACCCCTGTTCCTCTGACTCGTGATGTTTCTTGAGTCTGTACTCCAGGACCCTTTTTCTGACTTCCTCTTCCTCTTTCATCCTTTTTTCGAGCTTCTGGACCCAGAAGATGCAGAAGAGGCATGCCAGGGGAATCGTGTACTGCGATGCGCCCGAGTAACTGGCAAGACTGTAGAAGGACAGTACCAGCAGAAAAACTTCAAAAAGGGTCAGCAAATTCATTTTTGTCCCCGATCTCCCGTAAGCCCCCAGGAAAGTAGAAACAAAGTTTTTGGGTTCTATAATTGTTTTTCGGAAGAATGATGGAATAACTTTAGAGGAATAGACCAGAGGGGGGGATGTCACCTCTCGAGGACATACAGCTCTTTGCAGGCAGGTTGATACCCCAGCTGGCAGGCGACGTTGAAATCCCACATCGCTTCGTTGATCTCTCCCTTGGACATGTATGCGTCCCCACGGTTCGTCCAGGCGACGGCAAACCCCCAGCTGAGTTCGATGGCTTTGCTGTAGTAGAGTATGGCCTGGTCGAAGTCTCTCTTGAGATGATAGATATTCCCCAGGCCGTTGTATGCATTGGCGAGCCCCGGCTTGAGCTCGACCGCCTTGTGCAGGTCCTGGAGCGCAAGCGAGAAGTCTCCCTTGACCAGATAGGCCTCACCCCGATTGTCGTAGGCTTCGGCATACCCCTCGTTCAGCTCGATCGCCTCCGTGTAGAGCCGGATCACCATGTCCAGGCTGTTGTAAGCCTCCAGGCTCTCGCTCATCCGATATTGAAGCTCGTAGGCCGTCGCGAATCGCTCGGCCGCGCTGACGTTCCGTTCGACCCGCTCCACCGGTACGCCCCTGGCCATGTCCTGCTTGATCGCCTCCAACTGGTCGGTCAGGTCGGAGATGGAGCACCACCGATACTTGGATAGGTCCCTTTCCCGCTCGGCTGCCTCGAGGAGTTTCATCATCCGGATCGGAATATCATCATACGGCTGAGAAGCCCTCTGATTCCGCGCGCTGCAACAGCAGAGCACGGGAAGGAGCATCGTACATACCAGAAACCGCTTCATGACCCCTCACACACGTCTCCGGCCTCGCACAATTTCTTTATTTATCTTCTTGGGATGGCCTGAGACGAGGCAATGTTTCCAGACTATTGCACCCTAAGTATCCTAATTGTAGAGGAAAGCCAGGCACCCTGGCAAGGGGAAAGCCGCTTCTTGAGCCTTCCGAATCAAGCTTCGACCGGAACTTGACGAATTCTAGGCCAGGGAAGGTTCTCGGCAACTTGACGGGAGATCTCCAGATGTGGGAGGAAACAACGACGGCCCGTGTCCGCGAGGCGCACAGAACGCGGGACGTCTTGATCGAACATTGGAAGCTTCTCCTGGGAAACGCCAGCTTGCGAAAGGCCGCTAACGACCCGGACGGGGCATGCATGACAAGCTTCACAAGGTATACGGAAGAAGAGGTCCGCAGGCTGAACACCCTCCAGGCTGCTTACTTCAGCAAGAACGTGGAGATCTTCGAGCCCCCCCTGCCCGAGGGAGTGCCGGAACGGCTCGAGCGGATCGTCGATTCCGCAGGGATCGACCCTTCCGATTCCGTGCTCGACATCGGCACGGGAACCGGGATTCTAATCCCTCTGATCCGGGAATACTCCCCTGCTCACATCTATGCCAACGATCTTTCCGAGGCCATGCTGGAATTCGTAAGGACCCACTATCCCTCTGTGATCACGGCACAAGGAGATGTGGCCGACCTCGCCTTGGCGGATGCGAGCATCGGGGTCACCTTCATCAACGCCTGTTACCCGAACATCATCGACAAGCACAAGACCTTCACGAACCTCCGGCGAATGCTCCGGCCCGGGGGCCGCCTCATCATCAGCCATCCCTTAGGGAGATCCTTCGTGGAGATCCTGAAGAAGAACGTGCCCTTCCCTCTGGACGATTTTCCTGCAGCGGAAACCGAAGCCACCGAGTTGTTCGCCCCATACGGGTTTCGGGTGTCTCTGTTCCTCGACGAGCAGGAACTCTACCTGCTGCGATTGGTAGCCGACGAGTAAACAAGCCCTCCCCGCTCTCCCTCGAGGGAGAGGGAATATAGGTAGAAGTATCCGTCATTCGGCATTCCCCATTCCGCATTCGAGTTCAGTGGGTGCCCCAAAATTAAATGGGGCGGCCTTTACTCTTCCTGGGCGGGGGGAAGTATTCCGGTACGAAGCGTTCTCTTCCCACGTTCGGGTTGACGGTGCACCGAGAGGCAAACCCCTGAAAGAGCGTCGAGAGACACCCGTTGCAAAGGATGCACCGTTGGATCTCGCCGATGCGGCCCTCCCGGACCTTGTTCGGCCACTGGGGGTCCGCCAGGAGCGGCCGGGCCAGGGAAACGATATCCACCTTTCCCTTCTTCACGGCCTGGGCGGCTTTCTTTGGGTCGTGAAGATTCGGGCAGATCACCGGGATGTCGACCACCTTCTTGACCGCCTCCGCTTCCGGAAGGATCACACCTTCCTTTTCCGGAAAGGTGTACTTCCATGACTCCATGGTTCCCGTGGATAAGTGGATATAGTCAACGCCTTCCTTCTGCAGGATAGCGGCGATCTTCAAGGTGTCTTCCAGCGGCAGCCCACCCGGAACGTGCTCGTCGCCGCTGATTCGGAAGCCGATGATGAAATCGTCACCTGCGATCTCGCGGCTCCTCCGAATCAGGTTCAGGGCAAGGGTGAGACGCTTCTCAAAGGACCCCCCGTATCGATCACGCCTCCGATTCGTCAAGGGCGACAGGAAGTTCGCCAGCATGTAGCCATGTGCCCCGTGAATCTCGATGCCGTCGAAGCCGCATCGCTTCAGCCTCATCACGGCGGCTACGTAGAGGTTCTCCATTTCCTCTATCTCGGCGATCGTGAGTTTCTTCGGCGGCGCACTCTTCAGACCCTCGAAGAACTTGAGCCCCCTGGGCGCGCTCCCCTCCCGGACCTCGAAGGGGACCGCAGAGGGTCCGACCGGCTCCAGGTGCAGGGCGGCCTGTCTGCCGAGCCCCAGGCTGAGCTGCACAACGGCAGCCGCGTCGAAGGCATGGATCGCATCGGCCAGATCCAGCATGCCGGCCAGGTGCGTATCCTCGTGGATACTCAGGGCGCCGCTGCCGGGCAAGCCGTATCGGTAGTTGGACATCGTGTGTTCCACGATCACGAGGCCGACGCCCCCCTTGGCCCTGGCCACGTAATGGCAAAGGACCTGGTCCGTAACGCGGCCTTCGGAGTCGGCGGTACACATGCCTACCGGTGCAAAGGCGAGCCGGTTCTTCAGATTCTTCTTCCCGATCATCATCGGTTTGAACAACACCTCGTACGCCATGATCCATCCCTCCCCTCCAATGGGTTCAGTCAACCACCGCCGAAACCACGAGATCCGAGAGTCGTTGAAAACGAAGCATGCTGGCCCCTTCCTCGAGCAGGCCGGCCGTGAAGCAAACAAAGGTGAGATCCCGCTCCGGGTCCACCCAGAACACGGTCGACCCGGCACCCAGGCCGGCAAAGGTCCTCGGCGAGGTGTTGATCCCCAGCGGCGTCGGGAACACGCCCACACCCCGCAGGAAGAAACTGAGTCCCAGGTAGGCAGGCCACTCCGGCCAGCCGTACATCTCACGGGCATAGTCAAAAAGATCGTTGGGGTGCACGCCGGTGTGATTCGTGACGGCCAGTTGTACGATCGCGGGCGAGAGCAGCCTCACGCCGTCGAGTTCCCCTTCCCGCCTCAACATCTCGGAAAAGCGGTAGATGTCGTACACAGTGGAGAAGACACCCCCGGCCGGCAACTCCGTCTCTTCATCGAACAGGATGTTCGTCGCCTCGAGCAGGACGGGATCGAACAGGCCCGGTGTCTTGTCCCGAAAGACCACCGGCACCCTTCTGTCGGCGAGGTCGGGTCGAAGTCCCATCGAGGTGTCCTTCATCCCGAGGGGCTCGAGCACATCCTCGGTCACGATCCGGCGGAAAGGCCGATGCCCGCCATCCAGGCGGCGCACCATCTCAGCCAGAATCCCGTGGGCTGTGAAGGGATTGTAAGAGACCCCCTTGCCGGGCAGGGTCATGAGCCGTTGGTCGCAGGCAGCGGCTACGTACGCCTGCAGGTCCCCGATTTGTTCAAGGGGCAGCGCGGGCGGCAACTCCGGCGATATGCCGCTCGTGTGCGTAAGCAGGTGCTTTACCGTGATGTTCTGCTTTCCCTTGATACCGAATTCCGGGATGATCTCGGCAACCGGGGTCGTGAGGGTAAGCTCTCCACGATCGATTCGCATCAGTACGGTCGTGGTGGTCAGTTGTTTGGTGATGGACATGACGAAGAACACGTCTTCCTTGTTCGCAACGCGCTTCTTTTCCAGGTCCGTCTGCCCGATCGCCCCGTGCATCACCACCTCCCCACCCCGGGCGACGAGGACCGCGGCCCCGTCGTAAAGCCCCTTGGCCGTATCCTGTTCGATGGCCCTTGCGAGGTCTTTCAGTCGTTCCGGGTCCAGACCCTGTTCCGATGCCTTCTTGGTCTCCACTCCATGCTCTTGTGCCATCGTCGTCTCTCTCTTTCTGCTTGTGGCCACCTATCGCGGGGCGCCAAAGGGGCTCTGGGCCGGCGCCCACGGGCACCCTACCTCGGCCCACTGTCCGCTCTCTCGCCGGCAAACGAATGGTACCCATTGGCTTTCACGTTATCAACCCCTGTCCGGATTGACACGGGAGCACCTTCCCTCCTATAAATGGTTCTGCTCTGGAGAGGGTGATCTCACCCGTCTTGACTTCGTTCGACCCGGCACGGAGGACAGGCCCATGGAGTTCGAACACCCGAGGAAATGGGTACAAGAGAATCCGGACAAACCGGCCTTCATCATGGCCACCAGCGGCCAGGTGGTCTCCCGTGGGGAACTGGACGAATCGGCGAACCGGTGTGCCCACATGCTTCGGGATCTTGGGCTCCAGGCAGGGGACAATATCGCGATCTACATGGAGAACAACCCGCATTTCATCAAAATCGCCTCCGCAGCCGCCCGGTCCGGAGTCCTCTACACAGCCATCAGCACCCACCTGACCGTCCCGGAGGTGCAGTACATCGTGAACGACTGCCAGGCCAAGGTGTTCTTCACGTCTGCAGCCAAGAGCGAAGTGGCCTCCCAGCTCCTGGACAAGACGCCGAACGTGGCTACCCGGCTGATGGTTAACGGGACAGCGGAGGGCTATGACTCGTATGAGGACAAGGTATCTCCTTACCCTGTCGAGCCCATTGCCGACGAAACGACGGGAGATGCCATGCTCTACTCATCGGGAACGACGGGCCGCCCCAAGGGGATCAAACTAACCCTGGAACCCATGTCCTACGGCGAACTCTGGGATGGGGCCAAGATGTTGATCGCCGTCTACGGGTTGAACAATGAGGCTCTATACCTTTCGCCCGCACCGCTCTATCACGCAGCCCCACTTCGGTTCGTCATGCTCACCCTCTTCATGGGTGGGACGGTCATCATCATGGAGAAGTTCGACGCCCTTCAATCCCTCGAGTTGATCGAAAGATACAAGGCAACCCACAGCCAGTGGGTACCCACCATGTTCATCCGGATGCTCAAGCTACCGGAGGAGGAACGGAAGAAGTTCGACGTCTCCTCTCAGAAGATCGCAATCCATGCCGCAGCGCCCATACCCATTCAGGTCAAGGAACAGATGATCGACTGGTGGGGGCCCATCCTGTTCGAGTACTATGCAGCCACGGAAGGCAACGGGCTGTGCGCCATCACTTCCGAAGAATGGTTGCAGCACAAGGGGTCTGTGGGAAGGGCCCTATTCGGGACGGTCAAGATCCTCGATGACGAGGAAAGGGAGCTGCCGGCTGGAGAGGTAGGAACCATCTACTTTTCCGGCGGACATGATTTCGAATACCACAACGACCCGGAGAAGACGGCAAGCATACGCAGTTCTCAGGGATACACAACCCTGAACGACGTGGGGTACGTGGACGAGGAAGGGTTCCTGTACCTGACCGACCGGAAGGCCAACATGATCATCTCCGGTGGCATAAACATCTACCCCCAGGAGGCGGAGAACCTCCTGGTCACCCATCCCAAGGTGCTCGACGTGGCCGTGTTCGGCGTTCCCCACGAGGATTTTGGGGAAGCGGTAAAAGGGGTGGTCCAACTGCGGAATCCCGCGGAGGCAAGCCCGGAACTCGAACAGGAACTCATCGAGTTCTGCCGGAGCCAATTGGCCAAGCTCAAGTGCCCGTCCAGCATCGACTTCGCGGATGAGCTGCCCCGCACGCCCACGGGGAAGCTGCTCAAGCGCCTTCTGAAAGACAAATACTGGAAATAGAGGGCGCGCCCGCAGGAAGAGGGAGACGTACAAAATGAGGAAGGGATCCCTGTTGGAACAGAACCTCCTCTCCAGGAACGTGGCAGGCGATATCCTGCTCAAATCGGCAGCCAGGCACCCGGACAAACGGGTCCTCCGGTTCCGGGACAGGAACTACACCTACCGGCAGTTGAACGATGCGGTGAACAGGTGCGCCCACGGACTGATGGAAATGGGCATCCAGAAGGGCGACAGGGCCGCCATCCTCTCCCACAATTCGGACCACTTCATCATCTACTGGTGGGCCCTGATGAAGATCGGAGCCGTCATCACACCCGTGAACTGGATGTTGAAGGGCGAGGAGATCCGGTACATCATCGAGCATGCTGAAGCCAGGGCCTTCTTCGTTGAAGATGCGCTGATTCCGAGCGTTGTCGGAATCAAGGACGAACTGAAGAAGGTCCGAGTCTTCGGAGCCATCCATCTCGCCGGCACGGAGGTTCCGGAAGGCTGGATGGACATCGAGGACCTCTGGCGTGAGGATTTTCCGGCCACCGAACCGGAAATTGAAATCAACCACGATGATGTGGCGACCCTCCTGTACACCTCAGGGACCGAGGCGGCTCCCAAAGGGGTCATGAACACACACATGAATTTCGTCTCTACGATTCCGAGCGCCCAAGCGGATCTCCTGATACAAAGAGACGAAGTACTGCTCGGGGGCATCCCCCTTTATCACGTCGCCGGCATGTGGATGTTCACTGCAGCCTGCGCTCTGGGGGCCTTGACGCTGCTCGAGTACGTTCCGGACCTCGGAGAGATTCTCGCGTTGACCCAGGAAGAAAAGGTCACGCGCTGGTGTTGGCCCACGACCGTATACATAAACCTCCCCAACATGCCCGGTTTCGCAACCTACGACCTCGCGTCCCTGCGGGTCTGTCAACTCTTTGGCTCGCCCGCCCCCCCTGCCCTGCTCGACCGATGGCGAGAGATCGTGCCCGGCGTGGCCTTTATGAACTCATACGGGCAAACCGAGATGACCCCCCTGGGTTCAACGATCTCCGGCACGGAGCTCGACAAACGTCCCGATTCGGTAGGTCGATCGATGCTGCCCGTGGAACTGAAGATCGTCGGCCCGGACGACAAAGAACTGCCCCGGGGCGAGGTCGGGGAGATCGTTGCGAGGGGGCCGAACATCATGCTCGGCTATTACAAAGAGGAGGAGAAGACGGCCCAAACCCAACGGAACGGCTGGCACCATACCGGCGACCTGGGGAGGATGGATGAAGAGGGCTATCTCTACTTTGTGGACAGGCTCAAAGACATGATCAAAACGGGCGGAGAGAACGTCGCGTCGGCCGATGTGGAGGTCGCCCTGTTCCGGCATCCGAAAATCTCGGACGTCTCGATCATCGGGCTGCCGGACGAGGTCTGGGGCGAAGCGATTATGGCCGTGGTCGTCCCGGCCCCGGGCGAGAGCCTCGACGAAGAGGAGGTCATCTCCTGGTCAAAGGAGAACATGGCCCGGTACAAGGTCCCGAAAAGGGTGGCGATCGTGGATGAGCTGCCCAGGAATCCGAGCGGAAAGGTCCTGAAGAGAGACCTGCGGAAAAAATACTCTTCATGATTGCAGGGGGAGCAAGACATGGACAGATTTCTCGAACTACGTAAAGCGATCATACAAATCACGCAAGCGCTGTCCGCCAGGGGGTTCTTCGGAACAGAGTTCGGTACTGCCGGGAACGTATCGGCCCGCTTTGAGAAGGAAGAACTCGTGGGGGTGACCCCGTCCAGCCACGCTTACCAGGACTTGA
>JAQYVQ010000594.1 GCA_030145435.1 Syntrophobacteria bacterium
CGCTTGGCGTTTTCCCCCAGGTTCTGCTCGCAGAAGGGGCAACAGGTCACAAGGGTCTTTGCGCCGGTATCGAAGGCCTCCTCGAGCCTCGACTCGGCGGCAAAGCCGGCAATGTCTTCAGGAAAGGCGGTGCGACACCCTCCGCCGGCCCCGCAGCACCAGCTATAGGACTTGATTCGCTGCATCTCTATCAGCGTCACCCCGGGCAGGGCCTCCAGGATGTTCCGAGGTGCATCGTAGACATCGCAGTACCGGCCAGTATGACAAGGATCATGATAGGTCACTTCAAGGTCGAGACTCTTCGTGAAGGTTAGCCTGCCCTCCTGGATGAGCTCGTCCACAAATTCCATGATGTTCTTGACCTCTGCATTCAGATCTTCTTTGTACTCGTGGCTCAGCGTGCTGAAGCATCCCGCGCATGCGGTGACGATCGTCTTGGCAGATGTGCTGTTGAGGCTCTCCAGGTTCTTGGCTCGGATTTTCTTGAAGTTGTCCCGATCGCCCACCCGCAACACGGTCGAACCGCAGCAGATCTCGTTCTTGCCCAGGATCCCGAAATCCACGTCCGCAGCCGACAGGATCTCTGTCACCCAGCCCGCCACCGGCTGGATAACCGGGTCATACGCTGCCGTGCAACCCGGGTAGTAGAGCACTTCCACTTCCTCCTTCGAGGCATCCTTGATCTTTCTCTTCTTGGCCCATTTCGCCCGTGCCGCCCTGGGCTGCATCCAGGGGTTGTCGTAGTTCATGATGCTCTTCACGAGAGGCTGATGCTCGGGCAAGGGCCCATGCCCCTGCTCCACGAGCCAGTTCCTCAGAGCGATCGATGCGTTTGCCGGCTCAAGATGCTTGGTGGGATTACAGTTCTCCTGGCAGGCCCCGCACTGTGGACAGGTGTACACGATCTTCTGAATTCTCTCGAGGACCGCAGGATCCGTGATGTCTAACTCCGGCGGATCGCAGGTCAGTGCACGAACGATCTCCTGCGTCCCCGCCCCGTAAAAGGATTCGAAGCGATACCGGGTCCCACGGGGGCAATTGTTCGAGTACTTGTTGGTCTTCTGCTCATCCGGATTGCTCATACGGCAGAACCCGCATTTCCAGCACTTCCAGGCCATATTCCGGTATTCCATCAAGGCCTTTATGTCTTGCGCCACCTTCGCATCCTTGGCCATCCTATGTCTCCTTTCTCCGACGTGGTCCTGGGATCTTCCCGCTTACCACGTCACGTTCCATTATTTCCCTAGAAGTTGATGCCAAACCCGGGAAAGCTACTACATTGACCGATTATCCATGATTTTGGTTGACCAGTCAACCAAAATGAATAGTCTCTTCTTCCCGAAGATGGCCTTCGCCTGCATCGCTATCGTGGCAGCATACAGGAAAGGGGGAGGCAAGTCGTCCTTGCCTGGAACCGGCATAGACTCGTTCCTCCAGAGAACGCAATCATCTCAGTTGGGCCTGAGCTGTCGATTCTTGAGGAAACGGGCTCCGCCCCTCATCAGGTCCAACTTTGTTTCGTGTTTGATCATCTGTGCCACGATCGCGCCGGAAAGGGCGGCCATGGGAACCCCCCCGGGCCAGAATGTGGTATGGCCGATGGAGTACAGCCGATCGATCGGGGTGGTCAGTGATAAGAACTTGTCTTGCAGGTAGGACTGGCCCACGGCGAGACTCCACCCGCATGACGCTCCCTCCGGGTTGAGGGTGAAACGAATCGTGGAGAGGGGTGTTCCCAGCGTTTGATACACGACACGATCTTTGAGTTCCGGGATGTACCGACAAGCGGTCTCCAACATCTGGTCCGCCACCATCTTCTTCAAGTCTTTGTACTTCTTGGGGCGCTTGAAATCATCCCCGCCTGTGCCCCACTTGTCCATCCAATCGTAGGAGGTAAAGGTCTGCAACACCAGGGAATTCTTGTTGCGCGGGGCGAGCTCCTTACATTTCATGGACGTCCAGTTGATCTCCGTAAACGCGGTGTCGTGCATCCCCTTGTTTTTCGAGTCGTCATAGTCCGGAACAGGGCCATCCGGAAAATAGAGGGTGTGATGGGTTTTCAGATAGCGGGACAGTTCCTCATCGGACATATCCACACCCAGGTACAGCGCCACGAGTGGTTCGGAAAGGGGCGCCGTCTTGACTTCGTTCACCAAGGCAGGATCCAACAGATTTGCCTCGACCAGTTCGCCGTAAAGGCGCTGCAGCGTTCCGGCAAAGACCACAGACTTCCCCTCATAGTAGTTTCCGTCTTTCGTTTTGACCCCTGTTGCCTTGTTTCTTTCGACCAGGATTTGGTCCACGGTTTGGTTGCAGTGCATCACGCCGCCCTTTCCGACGAAGCTCTTGGCCATATCGTCCATCAGTGCCTGGAGACCTCGTTTGTAATACCAGTAATCCTCGAACCATGTGAACCAGAAACCGGCCCCCATGCCTACCGGCATGTTTCGATAACCCACGTTGGTCATTCTGTCCCGGTATTCCGAGGGCGGAAGATATCGTTTGTAGAGATCCGGTATGCTCGTGGACATCATTTCCTTCATCTCAGCCCGGTTGGAGAGGACTGTCTTTCCGAGATCGATAATCGAGCGCAGACGGGCAAGTCCGCTCTTATCTATAGGCGAGGTCTTGTCGTTCGAGATTGCCCCTAGCAAATCGGCACAGCGAATCATCTCAGAGTAGACTTGTGACAGGTCTTTGCGGTGTTCCGGGAAGAGGTCGAGGAGTTCGGTGAGGGCCTGCTTCTGATCCTTCATCACGACCGAGCCGCGGTCGTAAGCGGTCGTGTAGTCTGCAAAGTCCCAGTCTCTAGGGTTATAGAGCCCCAGATTCTTCAGCAAGGGGATCATGATGCCGGCGGATTCAAAGGACTGGTCGCCCGCGTCGAAGTAGAACTTCCTTCGCCAGAACCCACCGGTGAGGCCGCCGGGCTGGTGGTTGTGCTCGAGGAGCAAGGTCTTTTTGCCGTAACGGGCTAGGAAATTTGCGCAGAAGAGTCCTGCCGTACCCGCACCGACCACAATCACATCGTATTTGTTCACTATGAGGCTCCCTTTTGTGACGAAAGGCTACACGGTGATTTCCTAATAGCTGTTCCCACGATATCCATCATCTCCACCGGACCTGTCTCGTGTCCAGCGCCTAGTCCTTGGCCACTGTTCTGCCCTCCATCATGTCGACCGCCCAGTGTCCCTCGTAACCGGGAATGCCGTCGTCGATCATCTTCAAGGAGGCAGTCATCAACCGAGGATACTTCATCATGAGATGTGCCATGGGTAGGCGCATGGGCATGCGGCGCATGGCGGCGGAAACGACCCGGACGCGCTGGTAGTTCTTGTTGAATCGTTTGAAATCATCCAGTGCCCTTTCCGTGTCGGTGTACGTCAACTCCGCGACCTTGCCGGCCAGGAGGGCGCCGTGGATGCCGAACATCCCCATAGGATCGATCATGCCGCAGATGGTCCCGGTGAGCACTCGGTTCCCCTTGAAGAGTCTCAGGGTATCCTTTCCGAGTACGGGGCTCTCCCCGGTGTGTTTGCCCCATTTCGGGAACGTAAGGCCCTCGCTCTCCTCCAGGTGCCTCTTGCAGTCCTCGATGTTCTCTTCCGACATCGGGTACCGGGTGAAGACCAGGAAGAACATAAGATCATTGGCCACAGAGAGGTAGCCGTAATCCGTGGAATACTCCCCTGACCACCCCATGAGAGCATCTTCAAACCTCGGATCGTCGAGCTTCTTCCGGGCGTAGGCGCCCGTGCCCACCTCATAGGGGATGCCGATGGCCTCCATGCCCTCCTTGTTGAACCCGGTGGCGACAACGGCACGTTCGGGGATGTCCTCCAGGCGACGGATGTAATGGTCGAAATGGACCTTGACACCCATGTCTACGGCAATATTGTAGAGGTACGTGTCGATCGAGGTCTTGCGTCCGCCACGTTCGACGAGGTAGTAGTTCACAGGGTTCAGGTCGTATTTCTTTTTCTGTATGATGGTGCGAAAACGCTTCACCGGGGTGAAGCAGGGGGAGATGTCGACGCCTATGTAGCGGGAAACGCTTGCCGGATCAATGGGGGTGGCGTGGATGGAGGGGTGAAAATCCTCGAGCATTCCCAGGGACTTCGCACCGTCCCAGATTTCGACCTCGTAACCTTCTCGACGGAGGTTGATCCCGGCGACCAACCCTGAGAGCCCTGCACCAATAATCGTGATTTTAGAACCGGACATATCCCCTCCTGTTGCATTTAGAGAACCTTTGACCTATATGAATAGTCAACTTTCTATATGACTAGTCAAATAACAAATATTGCGACTCACATCAAGGGATTCACGGCCATTTCTCGAGAAATAGGGAGATTCCCTGGGATCCGCTCCAGACACTCGGCATCCAGCCCGGATACGAAAGGAAAAGGGGGCGCCTTTGCGCCCCCTTTTCTTCGCCCTCCGCACTGCACGGGAGACAGGTATTACTTCTCGTACAATTTCTCGATGTACTGGGTCTTCTTGTCGGATCGTTCGAGCGACATGGGCTCGATCCACTCGATCGCGGGCCTGATCTTGACCGCCTGGTGCATCTTCTCTTCCACTTCCTTCTGTAATTGTTCCAGGTCCCCCTTCGTGACCCCTTCACCGTACTCGATTTTCACCTTGAGGGGAGGGACGACCCGGGGGGGTGGCTCATCCAGCAGAATACGGAACTCACCGGTCGTTCTGGGGAGAAAGGATTCGACCACGTCCTTGATCTGGGCGGGGTAGACCATCACCCCCTTGATCTTGAGCATGTCATCGGTCCGGCCGACGATCTTGTAACGAAATCCGCTTTTCCCGCACGGACACGGAGAAGTGGTGACCTCGTGTACATCGCCCATGGTCATTCGCATTCCGAGCATTCCGCCACCTTCGCCAACCAGGGTGGTGAAGACCCCGAGGCCGGTAGCGCCGTCCTCCAGGGGGACGGTCTTTCGCGTGTCGGGATCAACGAGCTCGTAATAGACCAGGTCGTCCCCGATCCAATGCATGCCCTGGTATTCCGGGTAGTCACAGGAGACGCCAACGCCCGCGCCCATGTCATAGAGTGTGGCGCCGTATTCGGTCTCGAGGCGTTTCTTGACCTCGGGAATGCCCGCGCCCGGTTCGGCTCCGCAGATCAGGGTCTTGAATCCGAGGGCCTTCACGCTGTCCCCCATGATTTCCGGCGCCCTCTCGATCATGTGCAGGGCCAGGGATGGTGTACACATGAGGATGTTGCCGCCGAAGAGGCGCGTGAAATTGATGATCCGTGTCGTGCCGGCCTCGGCACCTATCGGGAGAATCGTGATCCCGGGGAACTCTTCCATGGCCAGCAGGGTGGGCGTGCCGGCGAGGAACATGCTGAGGCCAAAGGCCAGAACGAACGTGTCTCCGGGCCGGGCCCCGCACCGCCACATCATCCGGTTGTTGATCTCCCGCATTGTGGGCAACCCGGCCCGAACAATCGGGTAGGGGGTCGGGACCCCCGTGGTGCCCGAGGTTGCGGCCATGACGTAGATATCGTTGACCGAATCGCCCATGAGCATCCGCAACATCTCTTTCATGTCAAAGCCGATTTCCCCGAGTAGTTCGCGCAGCTCAGGTTGCCCGTAAATGGGGATCTTCTGGAGATCATCGAGAGACTTGATATCCGAGGGTTTGACACCCGCACTGTCCATACGCTTCTTGGTGAGTGGAATGGCGTCGTACATGCCCTGAATGTTGTTGACCAGAAGATCATTCTGGATCTGCCGCATCTCCGGTGTGTTGAACTTCGGCTCAATTTCCATGTTCCAGTAAGGT
>JAQYVQ010000046.1 GCA_030145435.1 Syntrophobacteria bacterium
GGGGCGGTGAACTTCACCGCCCCTTTTCGGCTCCGCCTCTAGAATTGGTCGCCGTACTTCTTCTTTACGGCCTTGAAGGCGTCTTCGGCGATGTCCCAGGTCCGCTGGGCATCCTCGTCGTTGTGGGCAGCGGAGATGAAGTTGTTGTGGTAATCGAGGATGTAGGCGCCGCGCTGTACACACTCCGAAATCCAGTCCGCATGGAGCCCCTTGTGGATTGCGGCCGGCCCCTCGGTGAAGATCGGCGCGTCCTGATTCGTGATGCGCAGGAACGGCATCGAGGGAAGCCCTGAGACCTTCAGGTCGTACCCGTAGTCCTTGGCAAGCCCCACGAGCCCGTCCGTGATCTTCTTGCCGATCTCGAGCATGATCTTCGGCGCGTTGATCTTCTTCATCTCCCTGAGCGTCGCAAGTGCGGCGGCCATGGGGGCTGCGTTGAAGAACTGGGTGCCCGTAAAGAAGACGTTCGTGATCGTCTCCCTGAGGGCGTCGGTCCCGACGAGGGCCGAGATCGGATAGCCGTTTCCAAGGGCCTTTCCGAAGCAGACGAGGTCGGGCTTGAAACCGAAGTACTCATGCGACCCTGTAAGATCGGCCCGGAAGCCGGCCCGCACGTCGTCCACGATCAGAACGATGCCCTTCTTTTTGCAGAGGGCCTCGATCTTCTGCCAGAATCCCTCGGCAGGCATCTCGTTGTCCATGACGATCGGGTGGTGATACGGTGAGGAGATGATACAGGCGATCTCCCCGTCGTTCTCTTCCACCGCCCTCTCCACCTGCGCATAGTCGTTCCAGGTGAGCTGGATGACGTGCTGTGTGTCCTCCTCGATCGTGCCCGGACTGCCGGCGGCCTGCATCCACGGGGTGGACCCGTGATAGAAGCCTTCGAAGACGATGACCTTTTTCCGGCCCGTCGCCGCCCTCGCCACCATCACGGACAGGTTGGTCGGGTCGGCACCGTTCTTGGCAAAGAAGGCCCAGTCGGCGATGGACACCATGTCCACCAGCTCCTCGGCCAAATCGATCATCACCGGAGCAGAGAGCGAGACCGTGTTGCCCTTCACATACTGCTCCCTGGCGGCTTCTTCCACGGCCGGGTGGTTGTAGCCGAGGATCATCGGGCCGTAGGCGCAAACGTAGTCGATGTGCTCGTTCCCATCCACGTCCCAGAACCGAGACCCCTCGGACTTGGAGAAGTACACCGGATTTCCAGGGGCAGTAGCGGCAACGCTGTAGTGGCCGTACACGCCCCCCTCCGGGCAGAACATAGTACCCGGGATGACTTTTTTCGCCCGATCGAGCAATTCCCGTGATTTTGCCTGGTCAAAGATCTTCATTTTGGTACCCCCAGCGCTCGTTTCGCGTCAATCCAAATGGTGGCCGGCCACGTCATCAAGCATTCTATTGCCCAAAAAATTTATCGTATAGGAAGAGAGAATCGGGTGTCAAGGAGCCCGGGGCCCCTCTATTCCATTAACGAAAGAGCGGATTCCGGCAGCGTGCTTCCACCGTCGATCACGAAGGGCTGTCCGGTGATGTAGCTCGCCCTGTCAGAGGCCAGGAAAGCCGCCAGTTCGCCGATGTCCTCGGGGGTGCCCATCTTCTTCATCGGGATTCCGGATGCCATGGCGTCGATGATCGCTTGTGGGTCGTCCGGCATGATCTCCGCGACCGCTTTCCGAACCATGGGGGTGTCGATCATGCCGGGGCAGATCGCGTTCACGTTGATGTTGTTTCTCACGACCTCCATGGCCAGCGCCTTGGTGAAGCCCCAGAGCGCTGCCTTGGTGATGGCGTATGCCGTTTCCCCCGTGTCCGCCACGATAGGGCCGGTCACCGAAGAGATGTTCACGATCTTGCCGTAGTTCTTCTCCACCATGAAGGGCAGGACGGCCTTCGTGCAGTTCCAGGCGCCGTTGATGTTGACGTCGAAGTGCAGGTCGCGGATCTCGTCGGTCATCTCCAGGAAGGGGATCAACTTGGCGATGCCCGCGTTGTTCACCAGGATGTCGATTTTTCCCTGTTGCTTGGCCAGATCATCGACAGCCTCCTTGACGGCGCCGAAGTCGGTCACATCCACCTTGTAAGCCGACACGCGAAGGCCTTGACCTTCAAACGCCTTGGCCGCCTCGAAGACCTCGTCGCTGACGTCCAGCATGCCCACGTGGGCGCCTTCACGGCCGAATACCTTGGCGATGCCCCAACCGTTGCCCATGGCCGCCCCGGAAACGACGGCTACCTTCTTGTCCAGGATTCCCATCTCTTTTCCTCCTTGATTCGTGATTATCCTAAGATTACATTCTCAACACCCCCCGAACGGCTGCATTCTACGGCCCCCTGCACCACCCATTGGGCAGGGGCCTCCCGTCAGCCGTCAGTCGATGCAAGTTTCGTCCCTGTCCCCTCGGGGGGCTTCAACAGCGCGTTGGCGACCATGCCGATCAGTGCCAGGACCACGCAGATCGTGAAGGCAGCGTGATAGCTGCCCGCAGTGTCATAGATGTACCCGCCTGCGACCGGCCCGAGCATGAACCCCACCGAACTGATTCCGTAGGCCACACCTGTGATGGTCCCGAGGGCCTTCAAACCGAACAGTTCCGCCATGAGAGGGGACTGGAGGACTTCTATGGTTCCGTAAGAGAAACCGATTACGGCAGCATACAGGTAGATCATCCACGGTTCACAGCCCAGCAGGAGCGACGAAAACCCGACCGCCATGAGGGCAAAGGATATAACCAGAACGGGCCTCAGCCCAATCCGGTCTGCGAGACGGCCGAACCCCAGTCTTCCCAGGATGCCCATCGCCCCGATAATCGCCAGAAGCTTTGCAGCGGCCGCCCCTGACATCCCGCACCCGATCGCATGGATCACGCTGTGCACGCTCATGGTGGTCAGACAATAGGCCCAGCAGAAATACATCAGGCAGAAAACCCAGAACTGCCAGGTAGCCAATGCCTGCGGAGCTGAGAAGCCTTCCTGTTCTTGCGCCGCGTTGTCCTCCTCCTGGTTCTCTTCCCCACCATACGGCGAAAGCCCCATCTGACTCGGGTCGAGCCTAAGAAACTGGGCGCAAGCGATCACGATCCCGCCGCTGATCAGGCTTAGGATCAAATAGGAGTTCCTCCAGGAGGAAACAGAGATGAGCCAGTTTGCCAGCAGTGGCAGGGTCAATTGCCCCACACCGATCCCCGAGGTAATGACGCCCATCATCAACGCCCGTCTCTTCACGAACCACCTTGGGGCAACAGATATCAGCGGAATCCAGTACAGGGCCATACCCACGGCCCACAACACCCCGCAGAACAGATACAAATGCCACAGGCTGCTGCACAGGGACATGAGGAAAATACTCCCGCCCAGGAAGGCTCCGCACGCGGAAAGGACCAGCCTGGGACCAAACCGGTCGAGCAGTCTACCGGCAAGGGCCGCCAGGGGCAGCTGCATGATTCCAGCCAGGGAGAAGGCCCCTGCGGTCATGGTTCTGGTCCATCCGAATTCCTTCAACAGGGGCTCGAAGAATACGCCAAAGCTGTACATGGTTCCTTCGGCGATGACGACAATAAGGAACGAACACAGAACGATTACATAGCCATAGAAGAATCGCTTGGGTTGTCGAGTTTCGCCCGTATGGGTCACACCCTGCTCCCTTCCTCCAATATGCGGGCTATTTGTACAGCGATTCCATCATCTTCTCGAGATGGCTGTTCGACATGAAGCGCATCAGGAAAAGGAGCACCTTGTACTTGGGCTCGATGAAGTACTTGGGCTTGAGCGTCTTTGCATCCACCAGCTTGCAGACCAATTCGCCGATCACATCGGGCCCCTGGGAGCCCAGCTCGCTCTCCTTCATGATGTCCACGCTCTTCATAGACTCCTGATAGTAAGCGGAAGCGGGCGTCATTGCGGCCGCACGCACGCGGTTTGCTGTGAAGTCGGTCTTCATGTCGCCCGGGTTGATGCTGGTCGCCTGTATCCCGAAGGGCTTGCCTTCGAACCGGAGCGTCTCGACCAGGCCGTCCACCGCCTTCTTGCTCATGCTGTAGAAGCCCTGATAAGGGATTCCCGGCACCTGGGCGGCCAGGGAGCTGATCGTGATGATCTTGCCGCCCCCCTGTTCCCGCATGAGGGGCATGACCTGGCGGATCATCCGGTGGGTCCCAAAGAAGTTCACCTCGAACTGGAGCTTTGCCTCCTCCACCGTGGAGTCTTCCACACTCCCCTCGAAGGCGAAGCCTGCACAATTGACCAGGACATCGACCCGCTTCGCTTCCTCTTTGACCTGTGCAAAGAAGGTCTCCACGGATGCCTGGTCCGTGATGTTGCAGGGAAGGAGCGTGTACGGAAGGTTCTTCCATTCCGGGTCCATGTCGATTCCGTAGACGGTGCCGTAGACCTTGTGCCCGCGGGCACTCAGCTTCTCCACACATGCCTTGCCCATCCCGGATGTGGCTCCCGTTACAGCGATGACCTTGCTCATGTTCTTCTCCTCAGTTTGAAACCTTGTACACCAGTTTCTCTTTGACCCCTGTGGTTACGTTGACATAGCCGGAGAGCATCTCGTTGACCGTCTCGTTCCCCGTGTCCACGAGCATGGGTTCCCCGTTCAGAGCGAACAGCTTGGCCCGGGTCGCGATCACGATGATGTTGTCCCTTCCGACTCGTTCGATGACCCGGTCGCTGATCTGCTGATTTCCCCTGCCAAAGAGGTAGCCCTGGCCTCCGATGATGGTCACCACGATCCGGGCCTGCCTGCCTTCGATGATCTCCAGAAGCTCTCCCTCGTTCACATCGCTTGCCACGATCGACTTGTTCAGGACCACATCCACGCCCAACAGGGTGTTCGGCAGATCAAGAACCCGCATGACCTCCCGGGTGGTCGTGCCTGGACCAACGATGTAGGTCCAATCAGGCTCCATGTTGCTGATCACATCCAGCGCAATGGCCCGCACGACCGTGTCCTCCTGACCGACCGCTCCCGCCTTGACGGACTGCACCAGCCTCCGCTCGAAAGGGATCTGGAGATAGCCGTACAGCCTGGCGCTCACCCTCTGGTCCCGGAAGGCGTCCTCGTCGATGTCCATGACCTCGGCCTCCCGGGTTCCGACCGCCTTTCCCTGAAGGAAGAGCTTTGCAAGCTCGCCCGCGTTTCGCGGGGTGGTCCCGAACACCGCCGAATGCATCTTCACCCCGGCCGGAATCCCGAGTACAGGCACCCGGTCGCCCACCGCGTTGTAAATGTTTCGTGCCGTACCGTCACCGCCCACGAAGAGAAGTAGTTCCGCGCCTGCCGCTCGAATCTCGCGTGCGGCCCGTTCGGTATCTTCCGCAGTGGTATCCCCCGGTGTGATGGAGCCGATGACGGTGTGGTCGAACCCGGACGGCGCAAGCTCGCTTTCGCCCATTGCCCCCGGGCAGGTGAGAAAAAGAAGGGCGTCCTCGAGGCCGGCCAGCCTCTCCAGCGCCCGGATCGCCCTGCGTGGGGACTCCGGCGTGGCGCCGATAAGGATCGCCTTCTTCAGGATTTCAGCGCCGTCGGTCCCCTTGAGGCCGACCTTGCCCCCCATCCCGGCAATCGGGTTTACGATGAGCCCTACTTTTCGCTTCATAATAGAGGAAGGTTGCGCCTTACTTCTCCCCGGCCTTCACCTTTTTGTACTTTTTGTAGGTGAACATGCATTTCTCGTGCAGGAGCATCGCGCTCTCGTCCACCGCGGTTGTGATTCCCCGGTGCGGAGCGCTCTTGACCTTTTCCGGGTCTTCATACGCCTCCTTGGAGATCTGCTTCATCACGGCCGCCCATTCATCGATGTCTTCCTTGGAATGGGAGTCGGACGGCTCCGGGGTGAAGGGCTCGGGGATCACGTGGGGATGATGGCTCAGCCAGTAGGCCTGAATCCCGAAGTCGGTCATGCGGCGTTCCACGTCCTCGGAAGTCACGCCGGTGTCCTCGGTGAGCTTCTCCCAGCTGTACCGGATCTGGTCGAGCCTGACCTTGCCCTCCCCGTATGACTCCGTAACCCCCGGGATGGCAAGCAGCAACTTCTCCAGGTAATTGTTGTTCAGGACCGCGATCTCGGCGACCTCGTTCAAGCCCTTGGCGCCCAGGCTCATGATCCAGGCGTAAGTCCTCAAGAGGACTTGTGCGTTCCCATAGAAATCCCTGACCTTTCCGATACTGTCCGGCCGGTCGTAGTCCAGTCCGTAGCGTTTTCCCTCTTTTGTCACGACCGGTACGGGAAGGAACTTGGCCAGGTGTTCCTTCACCGCAAGGGCTCCACAGCCTGGGCCCATGCCGCCGTGGGGCGAAGAGAAGGTCTTGTGAAGGTTGAAGTGGCACATGTCGAACCCCGCATCCGCGGCCCGGGCTTTGCCGAGAACGCCGTTGGCGTTCGCCTGGTCCGTGAAGCAGAGCCCGCCTGCGTCGTGAACGAGCTTGACGAACTCCTCGATCCTGGGGTTGTACAGACCGATGTCCTCCGGGTTCGTGATGAACAGCGCCGCCGTTCGGTCCGACAGCGCCGCCTTCAGGGCCTCGATGTCGGGATAGCCGTCCTTGTCCGGCATGAGCGTGATGACCTCGTAGCCGACCGTGGCCGGACAGGCCGCGTCCACCGGGTGTGAGAAGATCGTGGTGATCACCTGGTCCCTCTTCTCCCCCTCGCCCTTTGCCTGATGGTAGGCCCTTACGATGGAGGCTGCCGTGTAGACCGCCTGGCCGCCGCTCGTGGGCTGAAAGCAGATCTCGTCCATGCCGGAGATTTCCCGCAAGAAATCCCGGGTCTTGTACATGATCTCGAG
>JAQYVQ010000097.1 GCA_030145435.1 Syntrophobacteria bacterium
CCGGGACTCGTTCTATGGCCTCCAGGACCTTTCGCCTCCGGTAGGGGGTTACAGACTCGCCAACGAGCAGTTTCTTGTTTTCATTGGCCAGGATGAGGGCGAAAACCATTAGCAGGATGCCGATGATGAGCGACCCGAAAGCATCGAACACGGGGTTTTCGGTCTTCACGCTCAGAAGGATAGTCACGAAGGCGACAACGATGCTCACGAGTGCGAGTGTATCCTCGAAGATCACCGTCAAGACCATAGGATCTTTGGTGTGCTGAATGCCTTCCACGAGATCTTCGAATCGTTCGCTCTTCATTTCGCGCCGAAACTGCCTTACGGCGATGGAAAGGGCGATGGACTCGATCACGAAAGCAGCGGCGAGCACGATGAAACTCAGGGTCACGTCCCCGAGGGGTTCAGGGTGCTGGAACTTGTGGTAGGCCTCCCGGATGGAGAGTCCCCCGGCTATGCCGAACAGCATGAGTGAAACGATGAAGGCCCAGAAGAACTGCTCCTTTCCGTAACCGAAGGGATGGAGCCTGTCCGGAGGCTTCTTGCTGAGAGAGATGCCGACGAGCAGGAAGACCTGGTTGAATGTGTCGGAAAAGGAATGGTAGGCCTCGGCGAGCATGGCGGAACTTCCGCTTGCGAGCGCGGCGATCAACTTGAACACGGCAATGGCCAGATTGCCGACGAGTGCAGCCAGGACGGCCGGTTTGCTTCCGGTGCTCAAGTCGGGTCTCCCTGGATCGATGCTATCGAGGGCATTTGGACGGCACCAGAATAGGGGAGGGCGCAAGGGCCGGTCAAGGGAAGGTTGGGCGAATGCCCTGGTGAGCCTCCTCGTTTTCTGTGGCGCCCGGCCGGCTCATTCCTTGTCGAGTCGAAGGATTTCGTTGGTCATCCTTGCCATGTACTTGTGTCCCGGAAGCTTCTTTACTGGGAGCTTCAGGCCCGACCGGAGTCTGTTGGCCATCATGTCCATCACCATGTCCCCATAGGTCGGTGAGGGTTCCTCCCATTCCTTTCGGGGCACAAGCCGGAGAGCGCCATTTGGGCAGACACTCACGCACACGCCGCAGCCGATGCAGCGCTCCTCGTTGTAGAGGGTGTTCGTGTTCACCCAGGAGAGGGCCCCCAACTGACAGGCACGGGAGCACTTGCCGCAATGGTCGCATTTGTCCACGTCCCACTCGATGATCCAGGACGACATCACCAGGGGAGGCTTGAGGTTGAAGACGTTGAGGGAGGTGAGGAAGCCGCAACAGCAGCCGCAGCAGTGGCACATGAAGGAGAACCCGCTCTGAGCGTTGTCGGTCACGTGGACGAGGTTGTGTTTCTCTGCGAGGTCCAGTTTCCTGAGCATGGTATCGCAGTCCACTTCCTTACCGATCTTGTTGCGGATGAGGAATTCCGCCGCAAAATCGAAGGACATGCAGATGTCTCTGGGGGCCTTGCAGGACTTCTCGTTCAGAACATCTTTGGCCATGCGGCAGTAGCAGTGGCTGATCGAGAATGTCCTGGCGTCCTTGATAATGGACCGTGCGTCCTCATAGGCGAGGACGTGCTGGGTGGATGAAACGCTTTCGTTCACAGGAATTACACGGCCAAAGCTGGAACCCATTTCGCTCAACTTCTCGAGGAACACGTTCTGTTTGGCGTTGAAGGCATCGTGGAATTTTCTTGTGAATTCAACCAGTTCGGGGGTGATCTCGCCGGTCATGAGCTGAAACTCGGCCACGCCGGGCACGAAGGGCGGCAAAGAGAACTTCTGCACCCCGCGATCGGTGTATTCCATCAGCAGTCGCTTCTTCAGCATGTTCTGGAGTGTGTTGTCCACTACGGCCGCGTCCTTGCGCCGTAGCTTGGCGATGGTCTTGGCAGACGCGAAGGCCGGCGGCATGAGGGCGGCGATCCATGCCTGTTCTTTGGTGTACAGGACTTTGAGCATGTCGATGAACTCAGGGACGACCGGAACCGGCACGTAGGACATGTTGAACCGGTAGGCCAGCATGCGGTGGGCGAGGTCCAGGGCCACACACTCTCCCTTCTGATTTCGGAAAATACAGTATTCGAATCGAATCTTTTGATACTACTGTGCCTGGTGGGTGTCAAGAGAATTCCCGGTCGGGTGAAGCCGGGTCTGGCGGCTCTGTCCCTTGACAAGGGGATGTGCCCCTGGTATCCATATAGTACGACACTGTACAGTCCGATTATGGAAATTTATTCACCGCTCAAAGGAGAATGACGATGGCGAACCTGCTCGTGGATGAAAGGGACCAGCAGTTTGTGCTGAATGAGATGCTGGAGGTCGAAAAGCTTTGCGAGAAACCGATTTATGCGGATTTTTCGAAGGACATATTCGACATGGTCATGACGGAGGCACAGAAGCTGGCAGTGAATGAGGTCTTTCCCACCCTCGTGCAATCGGACAGGGAAGGGTGCCGTCTCGAGAACGGGCAGGTCTACGTTCCCGAGTGCATGCACAGTGTGTACAAGCTGTTCTGCGAGGGCGGGTGGAACGCCATGTCCTTCCCTCCTGAGGTCGGGGGGCAGGGCCTTCCCCTGACGATCCGAACCGCTGCGATGGAGTGGTTCAACCACAATTTCTCCTTCATGGCCTACCCGGGTACGGTCGAGGGCGCAGCGCACCTCGTTGAGGTGTATGGGACCGAAGAGCAGAAGGCAAAGTACCTCGAAAAGATGATGACCGGCCAGTACGGCGGCACCATGGTCCTGACCGAGCCGGGTGCGGGCTCCGATGTGGGGAACCTCTCCACAAAGGCCACCCTTCAGCCGGACGGTTCCTACAGGATTCAGGGGAGCAAGATCTTCATTACGGCCGGGGACTCCGATCTGGTGGAAAACATCATTCACCCGGTCCTGGCGCGCGTCGAAGGGCATCCCGCGGGGACAAAAGGGATCTCTATCTTCCTGGTGCCCAAGTACCTGCTCAATGAGGACGGGAGTATCGGCAAGCGCAACGATTTCGAGATCGCGAAGATCGAGGAGAAGATGGGGATCCACGGGAGCGCCACCTGTGCCATGAACTTCGGCGACAACGGTGAGTGCTACGCAGAGCTCCTCGGGGAAGAGATGCAGGGCATGAAGATCATGTTCCAGATGATGAACGAAGCACGGATCGGTGTCGGCCTCCAGGGCATTGCCAGCGCTTCGATCGCCTACCTGCACGCCCTCCAGTATGCCAAGGAGAGGCTGCAAGGCTCTTCCCTCATGGACATGAAGAACGCGGAGGCCCCCAGGGTTCCGATCATACAGCACCCTGACGTGAGGCGAATGTTGCTCTGGATGAAGTCGAACACGGAAAGCATGCGGGCCATGGGCTACTACTGCGCTTACCTCTTCGACCTCGCTCACACCGAGGAAAACGACGAGGAGAGGGAGAAATGGTTGGGCCTCACCGAGGTCCTGACCCCGATTCTCAAGGCCTATTGCTCGGACATCGGCTTTCGGGTGACCGAACTGGCTATCCAGGTGTACGGTGGTTATGGCTTCTGCGCCGAGTATCCTGTGGAGCAGTTCATGCGGGACGAAAAGATCGCCTCCCTGTACGAAGGTGCGAACGGGATTCAGGCCATGGACCTGGTGGGACGGAAGCTCGGCATGAACAAGGGCGCATTCATCATGAGCCTTCTGGGTGAAATGAACAAGACCGTGGCAAAGGTCAAAGGAATTCCCGCGTTGAAGGATCTCGCGGAAGACTTGGAGGCCGGTGTCGGGGCCGTGGCAGACATTGCGATGTTCTTTGCCAAGTGCGGCAAGGAAGGCAAGTTCCTCGTGCCCATTTCCAATGCCTACCCGTTTCTGATGATGATGGGGAAGGTCGTCTCCGGTTGGCTCCTCCTCTGGGAGGCCGGGATTGCCGCGGAGAAGCTCGACGGCGCAGGAGGCGCGGACGAAGCCTTTTACAAGGGGAAGGTAGCGGGTGCGCGATACTTCATCAAGAACGTTCTTCCCGAGATAGATGGTACCGTCAGGGCAATCAAGAGCGAAGACATGTCCGTCATGGAGATTCCGGACGAAGGCTTTGCCACCTCCTAACGAAACGATAAGGAGTGCGCGATGCGGGGTTTGATCAGTTGCTACTCGACGACGGGCAACACTCGACTGGTGGCGGATCGAATCGCCGCAACGCTGTGCGAAAAAGGGATGGAGATCGTCGTTCGGGATCCTGTAAGGGAACCTGATTTCGACGATCTAGGTTCCTACGACCTCGTAGGATTCGGGGCGCCCACCATGGCCTGGAAGCCTTCATGGGGTTTCTACGAAGTCCTGGGACTTGTCCCCACGCAGAAAAAGCTCGTCCCTTCCTTCGTGTTCTGCACGAGCGGAGGCCAGCCGATCAATACGCTGCGTACGATGGCGGGCTTGCTCACAGAGAAGAATTTCCTCGTTTTGGCAGGACTGGAAGTGACGGCCGAGACCAACTGGCCTGTGGCGAGGCAGTTCGGAGCCAAGGCACAGGGGTTTGTGGGAAGACCTGACGAGGGTGACCTCGAAGCTGTCGGCCCCTTCGTCGAGGGGATTGTCCAGCAACTAACTTCCAAGAACCTGAGATCCAAGATCTTCGATTTCATGGTAAGCCCATTGCACCTGATCGGGAAGAGGGCAGGGCCGAAGGAGCTCAGGCTTGCCATGGGTACGAAGAGGGTGGACCGGAAAAGATGCATCCAGTGCGCCGCATGCGCCCTTGGCTGTCCTTCAAGGGCAATCTCCCTGCGGCCCTATCCGGTCTTCTCAAAGCGTTGCATAGGATGTTGGGCTTGCTACAACAATTGTCCAACCGAAGCGATTACCACGACCGTCACCGGCGGGCGAGGGCGATACAAGGGCCCGGTGCTCGGCACGCAAAGTACATAGAACCGATGAGGGAGACGAAAGGTTATGGAGTTCCATCTCTCTGACGAACAGAAGATGTTCTACGAGCAGGCGTTGAAGTTCTTTCGAAAAGAGGTCGCCCCTTACGCGGAAGAGTCTGATGACAAGCATCAGTTTTGCTGGGAGGCGTGGCGCAAGATGGGGGAACAGGGGTTCATCGGCCTCCATCTCCCTGAGGAATACGGGGGCAGCGGAGCGGACGTTCTGACGACCTGCATGGCCCATGAGGCTGCGGGACGGGCAGGTGTGGACGGAGGTTTCACGCTGGCCTGGGGCGCCCACACGTTTCTGACCATGGATACGCTGCACAAGTGGGGGA
>JAQYVQ010000128.1 GCA_030145435.1 Syntrophobacteria bacterium
CCATCCGGATGCTCAAGGAATCGATCGACGCCGCCATCGCCTCGGACCTGGAGGCAACGCTGAACCGGGAGGCGGCCTACCAGGGGATGTGCCACCTGACGGATGACATGCGGGAGGGTGTGCAGGCCATGATGGAGAAACGCCCTCCCCGCTTCAAGGACGAGTACTGAAGGTCAGGCTCCTTTCTGCCTGAAGGAGAATCCTCGCATGCGCTTCACCTTCACCGAGGCTCAAGAGGCATTCCGTGCTGAAGTCAGGGAATTCCTTCGATCCGAGATCGAGGCCGGCACCTTCTCCACACAGTGCGGGGACCTGATCCAGCCCGGCTCCAGGGAGTTTTCCCAAAAGCTGGCGGAGAGGGGCTGGATCGGCATGACCTGGCCCAGGGAGTACGGCGGCCAGGGACGCCCGTATGTGGAGAAGGCGATCCTCATGGAGGAGCTCTTCCGGGTGCAGGCCCCCATCGGTTATCACTTCCTGGCGGACCGGCAGGTGGGTCCCGCGCTCATCCACTTCGGATCGGAATGGCAGAAAGAGCACTTCCTGCCGCGTATCGTCCGGGCGGACGAAGGCGTCGCCTTCTGTCTGCTCTTCAGCGAGCCGAACGCTGGCTCCGACCTGGCCGGCGTGACCGCCACGGCGGTCCGGGACGGTGACGACTACATCGTGAACGGCCAGAAGGTGTGGACCTCTGCTGCGCACGCGGCCGACTACGGCTGGCTGTTGGCGAAGACCGACCTGGACTCGTCGGCAAACCGGTACGAGAGTGCGAGCGAGTTCATCGTGGACATGAAGACCCCCGGTATCACCGTGAGGCCGATTGTCAACATGGCGGGGCAGAGCCATTTCAACGAGGTGTTCTTCGAAAACGCAAGGATTCCTGCGAAATCCCTGGTGGGGGAGGAGAACGCCGGGTTCAAGCAGATCATGGCCCAGATGGACTACGAAAGGGCCGGCCTGGAACGGCTGATGCAGAACTACCCTCTTTTCGAACAGCTCAAGCAGCACCTCCGGGACACGGACCCGTCGGAGACGCCTGAAGCGTTCCGCGCGTGGGCCAGGGACCAGGTTGCACAGCTCGAGATCGAATACGGCATCGGCCGCCTACTCTGCTACCACACGGCCTGGACCATCGATCAGGGGAAGGCCCCCACAGCGCAGGCAGCCATGTGCAAGGCCTTCTGCACCCAGTACGAACAGCGCGTGAACGATATGGCCTCGCAGATCCTCGGCCCTGTCTGTCAGATACGCAGAGGGGTCGCTTGGTCCCCTCTCCGGGGAGACCTGGCGGAAAGCCTCTTGTGGGGGCCAAGCTACACCCTGCAGGGGGGGAGTGTGGAGGTCTTGAAGAACATCGTGGCCCTGAGAGGCCTGGGCCTGCCGAGGAAGTAGCTCGGGCGCATCCTTTGGTTCCGGACAGGGAGACAAACCGGATGGATTTCGGCATGGACGAACAAACCGCGATCGTGAGGGACACGGCGCGGAAGTTTTTTCGAGAGCAGTGCCCCTCTTCACGGATGAGAGAGATCCTGGCCACGGAAGAAGGGTATTCTCCGGAGATGTGGAGACAGATGGCGGAACTCGGGTGGCTGGGGCTCGTCAACGATGAATCGTACGGGGGCTCCGGGGGCACCTTGTTCGATCTCTTCACCCTTGTGGAGGAAATGGGCAGGGCGCTCTTGCCGAGCCCCTTCTTCTGCAGCTCGGTTCTTTCCGGACCACTGATCGAGGAGGCCGGAGATCAAGACCTGAAGAAGGCTCTCCTGCCGCAGATGATCCGGGGCGAGAAGATCCTGACCGTAGCCCTACTGGGCGGCGAGGGACGTCCCGACTTCGATGACCCGACCCTCCGTGCGCATCCGGTGGACGGCGGCCGGTACGAACTGACCGGGACCCGGTTGCTCGTACCCTTTGCCCACGTGGCCGGGGGCATCCTTGTGTGCGCCAAGATCGAGGGGGCCGCGAGTGACGGTCCGACCCTCTTTCTGGTCGATCCGAACACAGACGGGCTGGAATGTGTGCCGCTCGACACGCTGACAAAGGAAAGGACCTTCGCCCTTCGATTCAACAGGGCCAGGGTCGATGGGGATCGCATCGTCGGCGGTCTCGGGCAGGGAGGCGCCCACATGGGCCACATCTGGCCCAAGGCAACCGTGCTCAAATGCGCGGAGATGCTCGGAGGCATGGAACGGGTCGTCGAGATGACGGTCGCCCATGTCAAGGAACGGCATCAATTCGGCCGCCCCCTGGGCGCCCTCCAGGCGGTGCACCACGCCTGTTTCGAGATGGCAACCTGCCTGGAGACCACGAGGCTCGTCACAACCCAGGCCGCCTGGCTGCTGAGCCAGGGCCTCCCGGCCGCCAAGGACCTCGCCATGGCAAAGGCCTGGTGCAACGACGCTTACAAGAAATGTGCTGCCATCGGCCATCAGCTGCACGGGGCGATCGGCTTCACCGAAGAGCACGACATGCACCTCTACTCGCAGCACGCCAAGGCATCGGAAATGACCTTCGGCACTTCATGGCACCATCGTTCGCGTGTGGCGGATGAACTCGGAATCTAAGAGCGATTCGCCGAGCGAACGGCTAATCGTAAATTGCTTCGGCACAAGGAGAGACGCTCAATGACATCATTGGAAAAGCTGAAGGGCGAGCAGGTACACACGAGATCGATTCGGATCGAAACCTATTCCGTGGACGAAGAGCGTGTGATCGTGGAGGGCACCCTCGAGGACACGCGATTGCAGCCGATTTACACCATCGCGAAACAACGCCGCGACGCCGGCAAGGTACACGGCATGGTGGTCCGCCTCCTGCTCGGAGGAATGCCCACCGAGATCCTGGACGCCGAGGCGGAGATGCCGACTGTTCCGCTGGATGCCTGCAGGCAGGCAATCGATTCGGTGAAGGGATTGATCGGCATGCCGATCGTCTACGGCTTCACCAAAGCCGCGAAAGACAGGATGATCAGTACGGAAGGATGCAATCACCTGACCGGCCTGATGCTCACCATGGGCTCGGTAGCTGTTCAGGGGATGGCCGCCAACCGGGGCAAGACGCCTCCTCCGCCCGAGGCCCGGGAGATGATGCTCGAGTACGTGAAAGACACGTGCTGCGTTTGGCGCGAGGAGGGCGAGCACTACAAGAAGACACTCGAAGAGATCAGGAACCTGAAGAAATAGGGGGAGCCCGGCATGCTCGCAACGAAAGAAGTGAAATTCCGTATGGAGCCAGAGGACGAGTACACCCATCCGATCGAGGAGGAGAAAAACTTCAACGAGAGCATGTACATCAACATCTTCGACCCGTCGAGTCGGCTCGGCGGATGGTTCCGGGTCGGGAACCGGCCGAACGAGGGGTACGCGGAGATGACCTGTTGCCTCTACCTGCCGGACGGACGGGTCGGATTCATATTCGGCCGCCCCGAGATATCGAACAACGATGCCCTCGACGCGGGGGGGCTCAAGTTCGAGATCGTGGAACCCCTGAAGAAACTCCGGCTGACCTATGACGGAAAGATGCTCCTCCTCACGAACCCCCTCGAAATGGCAAAGCCGAGGAAGGCCTTCACCGAAAATCCTCTCGTAGACTGCAAGGTCGACCTGGATTACGAGGGGGTGGCCCCTGTGTCCGGAGGCGACCGGGTCAACGAGGACGGCACGCCTTTCAAGGAGAAGGCGGAAGAGGCCTTCGCGCGCGCCCACTACGAACAGCACGTGGCGGGCCGCGGTACGATCCGCGTGGCCGAGGAGGAGTTCTCGGTCGACGGGTACGGGCTGCGGGACCATTCCTGGGGGCCGAGATACTGGCAGAACATCAAATGGTACCGCTGGCTGCCCATGAGTTTCGGCAAGGACTTCGGCATGATGATCGCCATCATCACGAAACAGGACGACAGCCAGGTCATCGGCGGCATGGTCCTTCGCGATGGCGAGTATGTGATGATCGAAGAGGCAAGGATCGAAACGGAGTGGGACGAGAACTACTTCCAGACGAGCCTCACGGCCTGGGCAAAGACAGCAGACCGGGAATACGAGGTCGAGGGGAAGGTCTTGAACCTGATTCCTCTCCGAAACAGGAGAAAGACGCCGGACGGCGAGGATCTCGAGACCCGGATCACCGAGGGCATGACCGAATACCGGTGCGACGGCAGGGTGGGCTACGGCATGTCCGAATACCTGGATCAGATCATCGACGGCAAACCCGTGGGGATGGAATAGAGGAGGAGAATCAAATGAGCGACGTCAAGGTGAACACCGTCCTGGGACCCATCTCTCCAAGCGAAATGGGCGTGACCCTTCCGCACGAGCACATCACGTACGGGTACCCCGGCTGGGAGGGCGACCAGACCGTGGCGCCCCTCGACCGGGAGCAGATCGTGAAGGACTCCCTGGAGATGATGGGCGAGCTCAAGGCTTTCGGGGTGAAGACCCTTGTCGACGCGACGCCGAACGACGGTGGGCGATTCCCGGAGATTCTCAGGGAGGTATCCGAGAAGAGCGGCGTGAACATCATCTGTTCCACCGGCTATTACTACGAAGAGGAGGGCATGCCCGCCTACTGGAAGTTCCGGAGCAGCCTGGGCGATGTGAGCGGCGAGATCTACGAGCTCTTCTCCAAGGAGATCACCGAGGGAATCCGCAACACCGGGATCAAGGCCGGGGCGATCAAGGTCGGTACCGGCAAGGGCAAAATCACCGACTATGAGCGAATGATGTTCGAGGTGGCCGCCAGGGTCCAGAAGGACACGGGCGTGCCGATCATCACCCATACCCAGGAAGGCACCATGGGGCCCGAGCAGGCCGAGCTTCTCGTTTCAGCCGGGGCCGACCCGAAGAGGATTCAGATAGGCCACATGAGCGACAACCTGGACATCCGCTACCAGCTCGAAACCATGAAGCACGGGGTCTACGTGGCCTTCGACCGAATGGGGATCCAGGTGCTGGCAGGCTGTCCGATGGACGAGGAGCGTTACAGCGTCCTCATCGGCCTCATCGGAACCGGCCACGCCGACCAAATGACGATCTCCCACGACTACATCGCTCACTGGCTGGGAAG
>JAQYVQ010000147.1 GCA_030145435.1 Syntrophobacteria bacterium
CCGCCGTTGCCTCGCAGACCCCTGCCACCTTCTCGACAGGATGGTCGTAGAGCAAGCGAATCCCCAACGCCTGAGCGACTTGCGCGGCCTCCTCCACGGCCATTTTCATCACGGTCCGCGTGCCTTCATGATCGATCAGCCGGCCGTTGTGGACTCGGGTCAGGGCCGTCAACGCGTTGATGCCCACATTGATGATGAGCTTGCTCCAGAGCAGGCCGGGGAGGTTGTCGGTGAACGAGACGTCGAGGCCCGCAAGGCGGAAGGTTTCCAGAATCGCCTCTGCACGTTCCGTCTTGTTCCCGGTCGGTTCTCCGATGATCGTCTCCCCCCACCCGGCATGCCGGACGCGGTTTGGGGCGAGCACCGTGGCCCCCATGGAGGTCGTGCCTCCAAAAGCCCGGCCCGGCCCTACGGCCTGTTCGATCGATTCGATGTTCCCGAGGCCGTTCTGCAGGGTCAGGATGCCTGTGTCGGTACCGACGAGAGGGGTTGCGTTCCGGGCCGCCTCGTACGTATCCGGGGACTTCACGCAGAGGATGACAAGGTCCGCCTCCCCGATGTTCTCTGGCTTCACGGTGATCTGAGGGTGGACGTGGTGGTCTCCGCTGACGCCTTCGACGAAAAGGCCCTCCTTCCGGATCGTCTCCTCCCTTTCCGGATGGATGTCCAGCAGCCAGATGTCCGAGCCTTCTTCCTTGGACAGAAGATAGGTGAACAGGAGGCCCATGGCGCCCGTGCCCACGATCGCAATGCGCATGTACATCCCTTGTGAATGTGCCGGGAGGCGTGTGAAACAGCCCGTGTTGATGGGGCCCGTGAATAGCCTAATAAGCTAGGGAGATTCGCCGGTTGTGTCAAGGAGAGAGGCAAGAAAGGTGTCAGGGGTCGGGGATCCGGAATCAGGCCCCGTGCCCGCGTACGTGCCCGTGCCCGAACGAACAGGGGGCAGGAAAAATGCTTCGAATAGAATAGTTGCAGCGGACTGTCCATTGTCCACGGGCTGTTGCCCAGTTTCCTTGGAAATCGGTGGCTGTCCCCGAATTCGGTCGATTTTGGCCCTCTATTATTGGCCATTAATCAGTGGCTGTCCCCGAATTAGAGAGTCGGTTTATACAACAACCCTATTTGGGCAACAGCCCGTCCAGACTTAACCCCTAATGTCTGGTCCGGGAAAAACTGATCGGGCACGGGCACGAATCTCTGGGGGAGGAAAAACGCCCCGGATAGTGGTATAATATACGATTCGATCTGTTTTCCTAGCGATCAGGCCAGAGGGGAAGTCATGTTGCAGAATGTGGAAGACGATCTGGACGTCTTGCAGGAGATGAAGGGTATTCTCGAATCCACGAACTCAGACGGGACCAGCCTGGTTACCCTGTTGCAGGCGGTGCAGCGCCACTTCGGATACCTTCCCCGGGAGGCGATGATCGAAGTGGCACGGGCAAAAGGGGTGTCACGGGCAGCCGTGTTCGGGGTGGCCTCTTTCTACAACCAGTTCCGCATGATACCGCCGGGCAAACACCCGGTGAAAATGTGTATGGGGACGGCCTGCCATATCAAGGGCGGGAATGCGATCCTGAAGGTGTGGGAGACAAAGCTGGGCATAAGAGAGGGGGAGGTGACCGAAGACCGGCTGTACAGCCTGGATCGGGTGGCCTGTGTGGGGTGCTGCGCGATGGCGCCTGTGGCGGTTGTGGGGGAGGAAGTCCATGGAAACATGATACCCGTGACCGTGGACGGAATCATGCTCGCTGTCGAGCTTGCTGAGAAGAGGGGCCGCGAGCAGGAGGAACAGGGCCCCGAGAACCAAGAAGAGGCCGCACAGTAGCAAGACATGGCTGTCATTTTCGGGCACGGGCACACACAGGGCACGAAACAACGTAGAGAGAATCGATGAGCGTGACTACGTCAGATAGAAAAGCGAGGGTGGAGAAGGCCTATTCCCTTCTGAGAGAGGCCTCACTTGCGCGATACAAGTCAGACTCGAAAGAGGATCTCCCGGTCATCCGGGTCGGGACAGCCACTTGCGGGCGTGCGGCAGGGGCGCTCGAGACCCTGGAGGCGATCCGGGAGGAAATCGAGGCAAGGGGCATAGCCGCCCGGGTCATGGAGGTGGGCTGCAACGGGCATTGCTATGCCGAGCCCCTCGTGACGATCCAGAAGGAAGGATGGCCCCCGATCCTGTACGGATCCGTGAAGCCCGGGGTGGCCAGGGTCCTCATCCAGCGATTCCTCGATGAGGACGACCCGTGCTTCGAGCACATCCTGGGCAGCCTGGAGCCCCATGAGCTCGTTCCGGCCCTCGAGGATTTCCCTCGGAGCGCCCACGAGCACCGTTCCCTGCTGAAGCATTGCGGGGTGATCGACCCGGATGATATCGACGGCGCCGTTCGTGTCGGCATCTACGGTGGCCTGGCCAGGGCCCTCCAGATGGATCCGGAGGAGGTGATCGAAGAGATACGCCGCTCGGAGATCAAGGGCCTTGGGGGTGCCGGCTACGAAACGTGGAGGAAGTGGCAGGCATGCAGGCAGTCGTCCGACCCGGAGAGAATCGTCATCTGCAATGCGGATGAAGGAGATCCCGGTGCCTTCATGGATCGTTCTCTGCTCGAGGGGGATCCCCACAGCGTTCTTGAGGGCATGGCGATATGCGCATGGGCCGTGGGAGCCTCAAGCGGTATTGTCTACATCCGGGCCGAGTACCCTCTTGCCGTCAAAAAGGTGCGCGAGGCGATTGCCAGGGCGGAGGAGGCAGGCCTTTTGGGCGAGAACATCCTGGCGAGCGGGTTCGATCTTCATCTCGAGGTCTTCCAGGCAGCAGGCGCCTTCGTTTGCGGAGAAGAGACCGCCCTGATGGCCTCCATCGAGGGGCGGCGGGGCATGCCGAGGATAAGGCCGCCGTTCCCGGCGGAACGGGGTCTCCATGGGAAACCCACGGTCATCAACAACGTCAAGACCTTTGCCAGCGTGCAGCGCATCCTCGGACAAGGTTGGGAGGCCTTTGCCCGCCTGGGTTCCGGGTCCACCCGAGGCACGACCGTCTTTGCCCTGGCCGGCAAGGTGCAGAACACGGGCCTCGTAGAGGTGCCGATGGGCACTCCCCTTCGGCAGCTCGTCTTCGAGATCGGTGGCGGCGTCCCAGAGGGAAAGCGCTTCAAGGCGGTTCAAATCGGCGGTCCGTCGGGAGGATGTCTTCCGGAGAACCTGTTGGACACGCCCATCGGGTTCAAGGCCCTGAGGGAAGTGGGCGCGATGATGGGCTCGGGGGGCATGGTGGTCTTGGATGAAGACAACTGCATGGTCGAGACGGCCCGCTTCTTCCTCGATTTTACCCAGAAGGAATCCTGCGGCAAGTGCACCTTTTGCCGGATCGGGACACAGCAGATGCTCGCGACTCTCGAAGACATCTGTCGAGGCGAGGGCTCGATGGAGCAGCTGGATCTGCTCGCATCGCTTGCAGAGGATATCCGCCTGGGGTCCCTCTGCAACCTGGGGAAGACCGCTCCGAACCCGATCCTGACCACGATCCGGCATTTCCGAGATGAATACGAAGCCCACATCCTGGAGCAGAGGTGTCCGGCCAAGGTGTGCACTGCACTGACTTCCCACTACATCCTCCCGGAGAAGTGTGAGCGGAGTTGTGATGCCTGTGTGGGCAGTTGTCCGACCGAGGCGATCTGGGTGAACGCGAAACGGATCAAGGTGATCGACCAAGCCTTGTGCATCCAGTGCGGTGCTTGTGTGGATGCCTGTCCGCCTCAGTAC
>JAQYVQ010000311.1 GCA_030145435.1 Syntrophobacteria bacterium
GATCTGAAGGATATTCCCGAGATGAATGAATTGCCCAAGAATTTTGTGATTGGAGGTGCCCAATGATCATGTCAAAGAGAATTGGCGTCTTACTGCTGGCTGGGATCCTCTGGCTTGGCGGGCTCGAATTCGGAGAGTGGCTTGGCGGGCTCGAACTCGGAGGGCCGCTTTCGACCCCCGGCATACACAGCTTCGTCTCGACTGCCGAAGCCGTAGTCGGGCGTCCAGTATCACCGGTGAGCGTTGCCGGGGTGGCGCGGCGCACATCGAGGCGGAACTGAGCAGTTGGCGTATCCTGTAGTATGTCTGGGATGAAATGCTCTTCTGGGGGATCGTTCAGGCGATCCTCCAAGGGAGCGGCATAGAGGGACCGTTCCTGGTTGTAGAATTGGAAATAATTATCGATCCCTCGTCTGGCTTCTGCCACACTGTCGTAGGCTTTGAAATACACCTCTTCATAGTTCAAGGTACGCCACACCCGTTTGATGAAGACATTGTCGATCCATCGACCCTTGCCATCCATGCTGATTTGGATGCCTGCATGTTTGAGAGCCTTCCAGCGCGGACTGTCAAGGTATAACCGCGCCGACTATTCCAACGTTAACAGACTCCAGAAGGAGAAATGTAATGAGTTGGAAGAGAAAACCACTCAAGGACGCCTCATTTGCAGTATCAGCCCTGTTCGCGATTGTGCTGCTCGCGACCTCGTCATTCCTGACAACCGCTTCTGCAGAAGAACCGACGCCTGGATACAACAACAAGATCCCCGAGTCGATCCTGACGCCGCATGACTTGAAGACGAGAATCGGCACTTTCAAGTACTTCGATGGGATCCCCACCCCAGAAACCGCCGACGCGATCTACAACCACCTCGACTACATCCGCGGCGTCGAGACGTTTTTGAACGGTCTTCCCGCAGCCTCGCTGGAGGCCATTCGGCGCGGGCAGGCGAGCCTAGGTCTCAAGAATTCCAATCAAGTCTTGATCTTCGATGAACTGATGGACAGCAACTCGCTGTTTCTTACCGGCAATACTGATACCGTCTACGTCTGTGCCTTTCTCGATTTGAAAAAGGATGGGCCAACCGTCATCGACGTACCCGCTGGGAGCGGCCCAGGAACAGCCAACGATGCGTTCTTCCGATTCGTAACCGACACCGGCCCTCCGGGTCCCGACAGGGGCAAGGGAGGCAAGTACCTGATCCTTCCGCCCGATTACGATGGAGAGCTCGATCCTCCTGTCGGCGGCATGGAAGCGGAGGTCGAGGGACAAAAGTATTTCGTCTCCAAGTCCACCAGCTGGGTGAACTGGTACATCGCGCGAGGTTTCCTTAAAGACGGTAAGCCGGACTTCTCTAGCCAACTGTTCCGAAATGGCCTGAAGATTTACCCTCTCGCCAAAGCAGCTAACCCGCCAAAGATGCAGTTCCTCAACGGGTCGGGGAAGGCATTCAATACCATTGGTTCCAACGACTTCAACTTCTTCGAAGAGCTACATGCCGTCATTGACCGCGAGCCAATCGAAATGCTGGAACCCCAGTTGCGCGGGCTTTACGCTTCCATTGGCATCCAGAAAGGCAAGCCGTTTGCCCCAGATGAGCGTATGAAGGAGATCCTGACCAAAGCGGTGGAGGTGGGTAACGCGACAGCTCGTACGATGCTCTGGTACGAGCGCGATAAATCGGCATTCCTTTACGAGGGTAGCCATTGGAAGAGGGGCTTCGTAGGCGGGTCCTATGAGTACCTCAAGGATGAGGGCATGGGCGGGCGCAATCTGGATGCGCGTGCCTTTTTCTATTACTTTGCAACCGTCAACACGCCAGCGATGACTTGGAAGCTAATCGGCAAGGGGTCGCAATACGCCTGGGGCTATCTGGATTCGCAGGGGACCTACCTCGACGGCGGCAAGAACTACAAGCTCAACCTCCCCAAGAATCCCCCTGCCGAGAAGTTCATTTCGATTGTCGTCTATGACCCGCAGACACGATCCCAACTCCAGAGCGACCAGCCCTATCCCAGTAAGAACAATGTGCGCGACAAGGACACGTTGATCTTCAACGACGACGGGTCATTCGATCTGTACTTCGGTCCCACGGCACCCAAGGGGAAAGAAGCGAACTGGATCCAGACGGTTCCTAAGAAGGGCTGGTTCTGCGTCTTGCGACTTTACAGCCCAACCGAGGCCTGGTTCGACAAGACCTGGCGGCCCGGCGAGATTGAATTGGTGAAGTGAGCTCAATGGATAACAGCTAATCGGGTAGCCGGGGGTCTCTAACCCCCAGCCCCCACACCACCCCGCATGCGGGTCCGCACAGGATGGGGAAGGTTTTCCTTCATCGCCCAGCGGTTCAACTGGACAAGGGGATGCGTCGCCTTGAGTAACAACGACATGGACGCTGTATGGGAGGCTGTGGATGCGGGAACACCGATCGAGATCAGGCCCTAAAGGTTCGACTACAGATATATCCAACCGTGGGAGTCTTGTAGTCAAAGGAGGTGAACATGCCATTCCATAAAGGTAGGGTCCGATTGGGTTTCGTTATCATTGGGCTGTTCTTTACGACAGTGGGCTCCGCGGGTTGCAGCAGACTCGGTCCTGTTTCTATCAGCGAGGAGAGAGCTGCATACAAGGAAGCGATCACCCAAACCGACCACGTGCAGATGCTGATGTCGATCGTCAGGGGTCGCTTCGCCGAAACCTATGATATGCTCGCTTTGACCGCAGTGGCAGCGAACATCCGAACTGTTCGCGATTGCGCTTGAGGGGCCCAAGGAGACGACGCTCAGCACAAACATAAGACGCAAGAGTCTGTTTCTTCTTGTGCCTTTCACTCCGACCCGTCGATAGCTCCCAGTGCTGTCCGGGCGTCCCTGCACCCAGATGTGACGGGTTACTCGAGACCAACGGCAATCTCTGCGCGACGGTTTAGTCTCCGGCCCTTTTCTGTTTCGTTGGATGCCGTCGGATTGAGATTCCCGTACCACATGATGACCATCCGGCTGTCGTCGATGCCGTGGTTATCTTTCAGGTAGTCGGCCACACTTCCGGCCCGTCTGTGCGACAATTTCATGTTGTATTCGGCTGCGCCCGTGTTGTCGGCATACCCGTTGATCACGACATAGCTGCCAGGATTCGCATTGACGAATTTCCCGACCTTATCCAATTGCTCCTTGTATTCATCGGGGACCGTCTCGTTGTCGAACCCAAAGAGGATGTCTTCGCCCTTGACGCCTACGACCTTCTCCTCGGTTGCCGTTACGAGCTCTTTTTGCGAATTGACAACGAAGAGGGCTCTGGAGGTGTAACTCGGCCGCTTTACGTAGGTAATGAAAGGGATGACCCTCGAGCATTCGTTCACATCCGCAATTCGCTGCAGGGTCTTTTCGGCCTTCTTCTCCTCGGCTGTGCTCAGGATGTAGAAACAGACGTTGTATTTCTGGGCAATCTCTTCCGCCTGATCCCAAGGCCACTTGAATTGCCTGTCGTGATTAAACTTTCCGTCCGAGAAGAGAAACACAGCGGTTCGGCCCGAGAGACCTGCCAGAATCGGGTCGAGGTTGTGGAGCGCCTTTTGCAGGGGCGTTCCCCCACCTGCTTCCTTGGGCAGCTGGTCGATTGCAAGCAGCAGCTGTTCCCGGTTAAAGGGCTGCACTGGGTAGAGCTCCTTCCAGGGGGTGAAGAGATAGAGGCCGAAATTGTACCCCAGATCAGGAACCCACCCCATCCTTTCCGTGAGGACTCCCCTGAGTGCTTCGAGTCTCGTCATCTCTGTGCCTTCAAGGGGGTTGCGCATCGAACCGGATGTGTCAAACAGAAAGATAGCATTGTCTGCAGCCTTCACCAGATGTTCAACCGTGACGGTCTTCTGTTGGAAGTCTTCTTCCGTTATGATCTCCAGGGCCGACACCTGTGTCGCGATAAACCCAAACACGGCCACGGCGAGAACCACTCCCGTCAGGCTTCCAAGAGCTTTCGTCTGCATCTCATACCTCCTTGTCTCAATTCCTAAGCTTTTCTGCGCCTCTCTCGAAATCATATATGGCTCTTCCGGCAGGCCGGTGTGGTATCCGGCATCATTTGCCTGCCTAATCGAAATTCCTCTCTGTGGGGCCGCCATCTTGCCTTTTCTGTAAGCGCCCTCCCCTTTGGTACGTTCGATGCTGCCAGTCAAAAAGTGTCGCAAAAGAAATTTCGGGGGAGAGTACCTCTGCGTCCTGGTGAGAATCAGCGGAAGAGCCTCGGGGATGCCCAACCCTTGAGACGTTCTTCTCAGAGACCGACTAACTTACTAATTATATTAGAGAAACCTGGAGGCGTTACATATTGTTACGCATTCGCTTAGCTCGCAAGACCCGCGAACAAGGTTAATATCACAAGCAGCTCACCTCCCAGCGGGGTGTCTCCCCCTCCCCCTCCCCCGCGGCAAGCACAGCATGCGAGGAGGCTTGACAGGCCCTGTCGCAAGGTGGTACGGTCCGGCCATCTGGATCGGATTCTATTCGCTGAAACCCTGGATTCGGACCGACCGATGTTGCGAACGAACCACCCCTTGAACTTCCCGTATGGACTCACCCTACTCGCCTGTGTTCTCTTACTCCTGACGGGCACTGCAGTAAACGCACAAGAGAAAGCATCAGTAGCAGTCTCAGAAGAGACAGGACCAATCTCCATCGACGAAGACCAGGCAGCCGACGACCCACAGGAGGATGACAAAGCCTCGAAACCTCCGGCAGAGGTTATGGCGCCTCCCATGATGACCCCTGCCCAGTCACCCCCTGCCTTCGACCCCAAGAAATACGACTGGATTCGCCTCACCTCAGGGGAATGGCTCAAGGGCGACATCCTCTCGATGCGAGACAACAAGTTCGAGTTCGACAGCGACGAAATGGACGAGCAGAACTTCGACTGGGAAGACATAGCGGAGCTGCGCTCATCCCGGAAGTACACCTACGTCCTCACAGACCGCAAGTCCCTGATAGGCACCGCCCTGATTCTGGACGAAGAATTCGTGATTTCTGTCGATGGTGAAGAACGGGTCCTGAATCGTGCCGATTTGATGTCGATCATCCCGGCCGGGACAAGGGAGTGGGACCGGTGGGACGGCAAGCTGAGTGTCGGGCTGGCCTTCCGGCGGGGCAACACGGACCAGACGGATCTTACTTATCAGGCATTTGTCCGCCGCAGGGCCGC
>JAQYVQ010000358.1 GCA_030145435.1 Syntrophobacteria bacterium
GACGGTCTTGGATAAGGATAAATATAGAGATGCCCGAAGGCTTCCTTTTGTTTCAATTCTTCCCTAATCGGCCATCACGGTCTCCATGAAGTGGGAAACCTGGTTTCGGATTTCTTCCGGGGAGGTGACACGAGGGTCGACCAGGTCGTACTGGATGTCCAGAACCGGGATGTCCTGTTTTCGAAAGAGATCACGGATGATGCCCGACAAGGCCAATGCGTTCTTGCACCCATTGTGGGATGCCATGAGCACCATGTCCGCCTCGTATTCCCTGTAGAGGCGGATCAGGTCTTCGTAGTAGTTCTTCGCAGGGCCTCGTGTGTGGCGGGCCATGGGCCCCTTCATCATGTCGTGGGCCAGATCTCGGAGCATCGATTCCGGGCTGGAGGTATCGATCATGCCGTAGGAGCGGTAAGCGAGCATGTCCATGACGACAATGGCACCATACGTCTCTTCCATCCACTGAAACAGGCCGCCGTCGATCAGGAACGGAGGGTTCCAGAGAATGACTCGGATCCGTTCGTCCTTGAGGGCCCCGATGTTCCCCTCCACCCGGCGCTTCGCTTCATCCCGCAGGGCCTTGCTGCACTTTGTGGTGGCCTCTGTTCCCGGGAGCAGGAGGCTGCCGAATACGCTCATGGTCAGCAGGAGCCCCCCGAGCGGCGCGGGGCGGTGCTGCATCAGCTCGCGGAACTCCAGTATGTATTCACTGGCCTTGTTGCGTTCCTCGCAGATCTCTTTCAGACGGTCGAAGTCCATTTTGCGGCCTGTCTCCTGCTCCAGGAAGTCGATCATCTTCCACAGGCCCTTTGTGTAATACTTGAGGCTCCTCTCGTTGGTCTCGTAAGGCTGATCCATTCGATAGACCGGTACGCCCAGCCGCTTCTCGATCGGGACGTACCCTGCCATGGCGCTGTCGCAGGGGGAATTGGTGGTGAGAATCAGCCGTGGTTTGGGCAGCTCGTCGGCGAGGACCTGCCCCAGCGACGTCTTGATGAAAGAACACATGTCGGCCGGATACCCGGCGTTTTCTGCCCTGTCCACGCAGGCGATCGCTGCCTTGCTTTCGATCAAGGGCAAAACCAGGCCCAGGGATTCGGGCATGAAGGCGGTGAATCCCATCGCGTTCGGGATCTCCGGCGTGAGGAGTTCTTCGTACCAGACAAGGGAATCAGGATCCTTCACGTGGGCCTGCAGTACGTTGCTCACGTACTTGAGCAGAAGGTGGATCACGTCGCCCATGCTTTCCCGGTAGTTCATGGCGTGATCCATGAGCTCGTGGATCCTGACGGCCAGGGGAATCCACGGATATTTCTTGTAGAGTCTGGCGAATTCGAAGGGCCCCACCCGGGCCACCAGGGCGGCCAGAACGGAATAGTTTCTCGTCTTCAGGGGGATCTCTCTCAGTTGCTGCTGGAAGCTAAGCTGTCCCATGGATTCTCCTGTTACTTGCCCATGCTTTCGAGGAAGGCCTGCACCCGGGTTTGTACCTGCCCCTTTGCGCTGAGCAGGTACTCACGCTCGAGTTTGAGAACAGGGAACCCCTTGTCTTTCAAGTCGTTCAAGAGCACATTCCCGTCGATGCCCCAGGTCTCGCAGAACTTCAACTGTTCCAGGACGATTCCGTCCACCCGGGCCTCTTCGGCCATCCGAAGGATTTCTTCCAGACGCCGCGGGTAGTCGCCGTACATCCTCGGGCACGAGAGGCGGTCGAGATACCTTCGGGCGATGGCCAGAAAGGGATCTCCGTTATTCTCGCTCTCCTCGACTCGGTCCAGTTGATCTCGCAGGCCGCAACAGTAGGCATCCCTGACCACCAGGGCCCCGGTTTCTTCGAGGACATCAATGAATCCCGGATCATCCAAATGTGTGCCCATGAGCAGAACCCGTGCGCGGTAAGGGTGCTCCAGTGTGTGATCCTCGAGGTTCCTTGTCAGTTCCTCCAGCACCGGGATGGCGCGTTCCTTGGGCACGCTGGCTGTGAACAGGGAGATCTCCTGGATCTCCCTTCCGCTGAGCCTGGGCGTTTCCTGCCACCGTTGTCTGTCCAGGTCGGCGAGGAGTTGGCGGGTCCGGTTGGTCTTCCGGATCCCCTCCCAGACCGTTTCCCACCCGTCGGGCAGCGAGAAGTGTTCTGCGAGCTTGTTCCAGAGGACTTCGATTTCATCCCGGTACCATTGAAGAGCGTCCTCGTCGCGGAGGTGGGGCATGTCAACGAGAGCGAGGAAGTCCGGTTTTACAAAGTGGGCCCAATTGTCGTAGAGCCTGCGCATGTGATCGCATCCCGGGACGAAGACAAAGCCGTCCAGGAACGCATAGTCCCCCTCCATCCCCTTCTCCAGGCAGTGCCGCGTGTAGCTGCAGTTGAACAGCCCCATGCAGCTGTCTGCCATCTCGGTGGAGTGGCAACCAAGAGCGCGCATGCGAAAAGAGGTCAAACCGTCGACGTTCAGCAGTTCCTCCGGCACGTAGCTGCAGAAGAACCCGAGTGCGCGGCCGCCTTCTCGACGGAAGGCGGCGAGGTCAGGGTTTTCCAGCGTTCGTACCGCCTCCACGATCCTCTCATCAAGCATCGGTCTTCCTTCTCGGGAGTGGATCCGAAAGATCCGTGAGGAAGCGTGTCATGAACTCGTTCATGTCCGTAGGCGGCTCGGTGGTCTCCTGCCGGCTTTCGAGCAGAATCGATTTCGACGGGCATTTGTATGCGCAAACACCGCAGCCGATACACTTTTCCTGTTCAAGGACAGCGACCTTGCCGACCTTGTTCCGGGCCTCGTCGCTTGCCTCGAGTTGGATTGCTTCCATGGGGCATCTCTTCACGCAGAGTCCGCACCCTATGCACGTCTCCGGATTGATGTTTGCCAGGTAATTGGAGGCATCTACGCTTCCGCCATGACCATGCTCGTGATACGCCTTGAACCACATACAGCAGTCCTTGCAGCAGTTTCAGAGTGTGTCCACGGGTAGGGCCCAGTTGGACAGCCCGTGCACCAGGCCCTCGTCTGCGCACCGCAGCAGGACGTCTCGGCACTCCTCTCGGGAGAGTTCACGGCCATGACCGTTTTCCACCATGTACCGTGCAAAATCCCCGAAATGAACGCAGTTCTCCTCAAAGGGGTGGTGGCTGCAATTCTCGTGGTCCGGGTCCAGGTTGTGCTTGGCCTTGCAGGAGCAATTGCCAACACAGAAGTAGTCTTGATCGTCGAGCACCTTCAGGACGTCCTCAAAGGGCAGGACGGCCCTCGTGTCCCCTATGGACGTCTCGACGGGCACGGTTCTGAGTCCTCGGGTACGTGCGTGCGCGAACATCTCGAAATGAGGGCCGAATTCTTTGTTCAGCAAAGGAGCCATGACGTAGTGCTCCGAATTCCTGCCCCCGCCCCAGTACACGGAACGATAGAAGACCAGGAATGGGTCGCACAACTGATAACGGTATGCCCCGTATTGGAAGATCTTCCAGACCACCCCCTTCTTGGCGAGCGCGTCCAAACGCGGCTTCATCTCTTCGACGGTCATCTGCTTGATTTCCGCGACCTCCCCGATCGTTCTGGGATCGAAGGGCACGTTGGTCAGCAGTTCGGCATCCTCCGGTGTGTAACGAGCCTTGATCAATGCGATCGTGTCCTCGGAGGCCGGAAAGGTCATCGGGGCCTTTGCCAGCCATTCGATGAATTCCTGGTAGATCTTTTCGTGATCCATGTCTCGTTTCCTCCATCCGCAGTAGATTCTAAAGGGACTGCGCCGGCATCCAGAGGATCTTTACCGGTCTTTTTGAGCGGAACGATAGTATACCTTTTGATCTTCTGTTTGGCCACCCGGGAAGCCCGGGGCGGTGCTCTTAACGTCCATCTGCACTACAAAAAAGCCCCCCAAGAAGAGGGGGCCAACTGAACGGAACGAACGCCGGAGATTGCGAGGAGCGAAGCGACGTGGCAATCCCCCGGCTTCACTGGCAATAGAGCACGGGGCTGGGAGATTGCTTCGGTCGCTGTTGCTCCCTCGCAATGTTCGCATATTACGTGACCGCATTTGTGCGCATGAGTACTAAGGCGCTCTATCCCTGTATCAGAGGGAGTTGCTTTTCCTTTTCAAGAAAGCTTCACATCCCTTGTTTGCGGCCTTCAAGCCGGCTCTTGGACGGCAACCCTTGCCTCGGCGCCCACGGTCAGGTGGTTGGCCAACCGTTTCGCCATGGCCACTACCGTCACCGTCGGCGGTAGCCCCCACGGTTCGGGAATGATCGTGGTGTCCATGCAGTAGCAGTTCTGAATGGGCGTCTGGCAATCCTTATCGAGCAACTCGCCGATCCGGACGGTACCCCCCGGATGTGCCGCGATGACTGCGCTCTTCATCAGATTTTCC
>JAQYVQ010000407.1 GCA_030145435.1 Syntrophobacteria bacterium
AAGGGCATTACGCGAGAGGGTCTGGCCGCTTATTACCGGAAGCAAGCGGTGTCTCAGAACCTGGTCCTGGCGATCGTGGGAGATATAGACCGATTCGAGGCGAAGGAGGTGGCTGAAGGATTCTTGATGGGATTGCGCGACGAGCCTTTCCTTCGTTCCATCGAGCCCTGTGACGCCCCTCCGGGGCGGGAGGCGATCCAAGAGGTCTCGGCGGAAAAACAACAGGCCCACATCCTGGTCGGTGCAAGGGGAGCACGGCACTCGGACCCTGACAAGTACAGCCTCGACGTGCTCGACGCCGTCCTGTCCGGACAGGGGGGCAGACTCTTCACCCATCTCCGGGACGAGCAGAGCCTCGCCTATTCCGTGACGGCCCTCAACAGGGAGGCGGTCCAACCCGGCATGTTCGCGGTTTACATGGCAACGAGTCCGGACAAGCGAAAGGTAGCGATCGATGGAATGATCGAACAGGTGCAGCGGATCCGCGAAGAGAAGATCCCCGATGAGGAGATCGAGCGGGCGAAGAACTACCTGATCGGAACCTATGAGGTCGGCATCCAGACCAACTCGGCCCAGGCATCGGCCATGGCCTTCAACGAACGCTACGGGTTGGGGTATGCAGAGTACCTGGAATACCCGCAACGCATCAAGGAGGTCACTGCGAAAGAGGTGCGGAAAGCGGCCGAGAAATACCTGTGTCCGGATTGTCTCGTTGAGGTAGAGATCCTACCTAAAAATAACCAATAATTATAGATAATTACATAAATAACATAATAAATGACTTTATATTCTTCTATCGTCTGGCCTTCTTTGCGCCGGCCGCTTTTTCTGCAGGAAGAGCATGCACTTCGTGCCCGATGCGTGGAGGACGGACATAGAGGGACAGCGTTTCGTCTTCATCTGGAACCCCTTGCAGCCGTAGGGGAAGGCGGCGTCCCAGGTGACGTAGAAGTGCTTACAGCTGTTACAGTCCGGCCCAACCTTTTCGTGCATTCCCCAAGCCTCTCCTTCCAGGTTATTATCGGCAACCCTGCCTCCAAAACCTGAGACCCTGCACATGAGGAAGGAGAAAGAAGTCGGAGCGAGTACTGTGGCTCAGAAGTTCTGCCCGGGTTTCCATCAATTCATCCGCCATCACTGCTCGAGCCTATCTCGTCCTCGTCGTCGAGACGTACGGCTGAAGATCTCAACCCTTTGGATCGGGCTGGTCTCTCATCGCTGTTTGACCCTCGTGAGGGCAAGGGTAGGCGGCAAATGAAGATGCGGGGGAATTCTTTGGTCGAGAACGACGACGAGGACAAACGATCGTGGACAGATCCCACACCTACGTTGGACAATTCAAATTGCCAAAATCACGGGGACAACTTTTGACGCGCGGGGCTAGGCCGCTTCGAGATCTCGGGCGAGATGCTTCCCCAGTAGGGTGACATCCCTTTTCTTGAAGCGCCATTGCCGACCGACCTTCATGCCCCGAAGCTTCCTGCTCCGGGCCAGGGCATTGACCGTGTCGGGACTCAGGTTGAGTTGAATGGCTGCCTCGCGGCTGGTAAGGAGCGTGTAGTTGAATTCTCTCTTGCGCATGTCGATCACTCCCCGATTCCCTCCCTTAGACAACGACGCTGGAGACCCTGTTTCACTCTCTCCTTATAACACAGTGCGTCATGGAAGTCAACATCATCGTGCCCTCTTGTCCGGACCGTGAAAACGATCCCCCGATATGGTATCCCTGGTGTCCTGTCCCAGAAATACGTTTACACAGTTTCGCCTGGCAAAGAGAAAGCGTAGTGTTGAGATCGGGGACAGCCACCAATCTCCTAAGCATCAGTAACGCTTGAATTCCGGAGATCGGTGGCTGTCCCCGATCTCACACGTGTAAACGTATTTCTGGTATAGGACACCAGGAAAGGAGGACCCTTCCAAATGCAGGAGGAGACAGGCATCTCCTACGTTCGAGCGCCCGACGAGCCATCCGGTTGGATCGAAGCAACCATCCAATTCGTGAATGCCGACGATGAAGACATCGGCTCGTTCGTTGTGGATTGTATCGAACTCGGCGCCGTGGGAAGCCGGGAGACGACATTGGCGACGGAGTTGGAGGTCGAGGAAGACGAAGCATGTGAATCCTGCGGGACCCCTCTGCACATACAAGCTTACTTCCCGGACTCCGTCGGAATCCAGGAGATCGTGGATCTCCTCGAAAGAAGAACCCGAGCTCTGAAAGGAACCTCGCGCTCCCCTGATGCACGGGCCCGCATCCTCCGATGCAGACGGATCGAACAGGAGGAATGGGCGACCCGCTGGAAGGGCGGCTTCCCCCCGGAGAAGGTGTCCGCCTGTTTCTGGGTCATTCCACCCTGGCAAACCCCTTCCCTGCCCGAAGATGCGGTTCCGATGATCCTAGAGCCGGGTCAGGCCTTCGGAACGGGTAAACACCAGACCACGAGGCACTGTCTCGAGTTTCTGGAAGAGATCGCGCAACAGCAGGGAGGGCTTCCACGGTCCTTCCTGGATATCGGTTGCGGGTCAGGCATCCTTTCGATTGCTGCCCGGCGGCTCGGAGCGGCCCGGGTGGTGGGCCTGGATATCGATCCGGACGCCCTCACAGTGGCCCACCGAAATCTGGGGCTGAATCGGCTTTCCGGGGAGATCTTGATCGTGAACGGCTCCATGGCGTGTTGCCGGGCCGGGTTCGATTTGATCGCAGCCAACCTCGATGCTAAAACTCTGCAGAGGCATCGGGAGCCCCTCTGGAAATCCCTGACGCAGGGAGGGCTCGCCATCCTGTCCGGCATGCTCGCTGAAGAAGCCCCCGGAGTGCTGGCCTCTTTCAAGGAGGCGGGGTTCCATCTTATGGCCGAGAAGGCAGACCACGAAGAGGGCTGGGCCTCGGTTCTCCTGAAGAAGCCCTGACGGTGATGAACGCGTGGCAAGACCCAAATCGATGAGACAACCATGTGCTGCAAGAAGGCTGTATGTGCCGGAGATACCGGACACCGGGCTGGACGTCGTCCTCAGGGGTCCCTCCAAGAGGTATGTTCGTGATGTCCTTCGCATGGGCCGTGGGGATTCGCTCGTCCTGTTCGACGGCAGCGGGATGGAGTACCCTTCCAGGATCATCGAGGCAACGGCGCGGAACGTAACGCTCAGGATTCTGAGCAAGCACCGGGGAAGGAGCGAATCGCCCATCCACATCCGGGTCGGAATCGGGCTGCTCAAGGCAAACAAGATGGACCTGGTCATTCAGAAGATCTCCGAGTTGGGTGTGCAGGAAGTCTGCCCTGTTGCGGCCCGCAGAGCCGTGCCTGCACTCGATCCGGATCGTGCCGAGCAGAGGCGGGAAAGATGGCAAACGATCGCACAGGAGGCGTCCCGCCAGTCCGGCAGGTCCACCGTTGCAGATGTCGGGCAGGTATCGTCTCTTGACGAATTCGTGGGGCGATCCCGAGATGCGGACATTTCACTGCTTTTCACGCCGGAGGCCGCCCGGCCGCTGGACGAACTTGCCAAACAACAAGACAGACGGCCCGGGCGGGTGCTTTTGCTCGTTGGCCCTGAGGGTGGCTTCTCGCCCGAGGAGGAGCAGCTCGCACAGGAACACGGCTTTCTCCCGGTGGGCTTGGGGCCGCGCGTTCTGCGCGCAGAAACGGCCGCCATCCTGGCCGTGGGGCTTGTCCAGTATGCGTTCGGCGACCTGGGTGGAAGCCAAGGCGATGTCCCCCCCGCTGACCCATGAGAACATTGCGAAAAAAGAGGAGTAGCGATGCAACCCCCAAGTAACGTCACGTGCCCGGTTTGTGGAAGACCGAACCGGACCCAGGATCAGTGCACCTTCTGCGGAGCGAGTCTTCAGGATGTTTCACCGCCCCGGCAGGAAGCTCCTGTCCCGGAACCCCACCCCTCGTCGGCAGTCCCTGCTCCCGACGGCGCCGGAGGAACGGGCCAACCTCCCTTCTCATCCGGGCCGACTGCGCCATGGGACGGGACGGCCCTCACCCCGAAGTTTGCAGGGTTCTGGATCCGAACGGTGGCCTACGTGATCGACGGCTTTCTCATTCTCGTTCTTCTGGCCATTCTGGCCGGCGTCGGGATCTTCGGATATACGTCCGGATCGGCAACGGACACGGTCAGCAGTTTCTCCCACACCTTCTACGAGTCGAACTGGAACTTCCTGAATGTGGCGGTCTTTGCCCTGAACATGGCCTACTTCACCTTTTTTCTCGGCACGAGGGGCCAGACACCGGGCAAGATGATCTGCGGCCTCAAGGTCGTACGGCTCGACGGCAGTCCCGTCAGTTTCGGCCAAGCCGCCGTAAGGACTCTCGGGTACTACCTGAATCATTTCACCCTTTGCATCGGTTTTTTGTGGGTGGCCATCGATCCACGAAAGCAGGGGCTGCACGACAAGATCGCAGGCACCTACGAGATCCGAGTCGGCCTGGCGGAAATCCAGGATTGGCAGCCTCCACCCTCGTATCGGCCGGGTCCGAATACGTGAGCAGAGCAAGGGGCGCTGAGCGCTCGTTGAAAGCCGCCGTTGAAGGCGCCGGAGTTGACAATACAGGGGATTTCGATTATTTTTGGCTGTCGATTCTCAATCGACCATCTCCAGAGCCGAGGTAGCTCAGTCGGTAGAGCAGCGGATTGAAAATCCGCGTGTCGGCGGTTCAATTCCGTCCCTCGGCACCAAAGAAATCAAGGGGTTTAGCTGGTAACAGTTAAACCCTTTTTTCATGTCTTAAACCCCTTTAGTCAACGGTTTAGTCAACAAACTCGACGCGTCTGCAAACTGCTTGTCCAGCCACTCCGTGTATCGAGCCATCCCTGCGCGTAGGTCCTCGTCCTTGAATCTCAGGTAGTGCTTGTCCATTCCCCTGAGGCTGTGACCCATAATTGTGTCCCGCAGAGCCTTGTCTACCCCCGCATCAACCATGAACGTCTTGGTCGTTGCTCGGATGTCATGGAATCTGTACCCCGTGGGATCTTTGGCATCGAGCAGAATACCCGCCGTCTTACACGCTGATGCGAGCGATCTCCGGAAGTTGCTCCCGATAGGCTCCCCCTCGTAGGTAAAGACAAAATCATGATGGATGTGGCGAGGCAACGAATCCAACACCTCCTTTACGTACCTGTTAATGGGGACCCTCTTCGGCCTCTTTTCTTTCGTACCGCTGGCCGGCAGTCGGATCATCTGGTTGTCCTTGTCGATATGCGACCACTGAAGCCCCAGAATTTCGCCCTTCCGCATCCCGGTGTGAAGGGCAGTGATCACGATTGGTTTGAGATGGACCTTGGCCGCATCCACAAGCCTTAGATACTGTTCGATGCTCAGGGTCTGTTCCCTGGCGTTCTCACCGGCCCTTAACTTCCTCTTGACGGACTTGAACACCTTGAGGAGTCGCCCATCCACCTTGTCGTCATAGAAGGCCTTGGTGAGCATCCCTTTTACGTAGAGCACCTCCATATCGATGGTCGCGGGAGCCCTCCCCTGCTCTCTTCGGTGTTCCTG
>JAQYVQ010000411.1 GCA_030145435.1 Syntrophobacteria bacterium
TAGGTCCCGGGACGGCAATCGGTCGGGACCCTTGCTGAGATCCAGATCGCCCCTGCCTGATTCCCCGTTATTCCCCCCGGCGCGATGTCCTCGTGCTGCACCTCTCCCGCCCCGCAGAACCGGAAGCTCATACGTACGAAGGCAATGTCTCCATCCGGGTCCACATAGTCCATCGATACCGTGACACCCAGCTCCCCACCCCGCGGGAAGACAAACGCGGAAGCCGGGCCGAAGAACAGGTTTGAGATTCCGGGAGCCTCCCCTTCCCCCTCATCGCCACCGCAACCAGGGGACAGAGAAAGAAAGAGACAACACCCGATAGCCAGCATCATCGGCAGAAAGGACTTGGTTTCGCACACGGTCTGATCGCTCCTGTGGGGCCCGGACCTTCGAGCCACAAAAAAAAGGTTGAACTTTTCTTGGGGTGGTGATGTCTCATTAGATTAAAGAATCAACAAGAATGTTTCCCCTCTCTCTGCACCGGACATCTGAGTTAATCCATCATGCGTGTGTGCAGGGAGAGGGGTATTTTTTTGGACATCTTGTCACATATCACCCCCTCCTGCCACGGCCCCTCCACAGTCCCCTGCAGATACACTTCCAGTCAGAACCCTGACGCGGCCCTTACACTATTGTAACTCCCGACCGGAACCTTCCCGGCCTAAAACGGCCCAAAAACAAAAAATGTATACAAAACAGTATACAAAACAGATAGATATGTGTTGGGGAGCACCTCTGGATCCGCTCTCTGCGGATGGCATACCCCTTGCAAACTTGGCAGCGCGGTAGAGATACGAACCTGCAATGCGAGATGAGGGCTCCCCAGATGAATGCACCCAAGACACGTTCCAGAATTCGGCACCTCCTTTTGTGTGGAATGCTCGGGACTTTCCTCCTGACCGGCGCTGTCCCCGTTCATGCGGTCACGTATTCGAACCATTCTCCTCTGTCTTTCGTTTGGGGCGAAGCTTCCGGCACGGTGCACCATTACAATGTCTACGTTTCCGTGGACGGGCGGCCCTTCGAGCTACTCGAGCAAGCAGGGGTATGCACCTGCCAGCTAGCTGCGGAAGACGGACGAACCTATGTGCTCCAGGTCGAGGCGGAGGACGCCGACGGTCGTGTAGGGCCCATGTCCAACCCTTCGGACCAGATCGTCGTGTTCCTGAACGGGTCTCCGATTGACACGGACGGCGATGGACTGACGAATGCCTGGGAGACCTCCCACGGCCTGAACCCCTTCGACCCGACCGATGCGGACGGGGACCCGGACAACGACGGGATCACGAACCTGGCCGAGTTCAATGCTGGAACCGATCCGGAGGATGAGGATACCGACGGTGACGGTAGTCCGGACGGCGAGGACCCGTATCCCCTGGATCCCCTGGACGGCAACAGCCGGCCGGTGGCCGATGCGGGGGAGGATCAGGATCTGGATCCCACGGTTGTCACCCTGGACGGCTCCGGCAGCCATGATCCGGACAGAAACCTGTTGAGCTATACTTGGACCCAGCGGGAAGGCCCGGGCGTGACCCTGTCCGACGAGCACACCGTGAGCCCTGCCTTCCTGGGCACGAAATCGGGCGAGTACGTCTTCAGACTCATCGTGAACGACGGGAGCCTGGCGAGTCTCCCCGATGAGACGAACGTAACCATCCGGAACGTCCCGCCTGCCGCAGACGCAGGAGAGGACGTTGAAATGGTCATCGGCAGCACCGCGGTCCTGGACGGAGGCGGCTCGACCGATCCGAACGAGGACACAATAAGCTACGCCTGGACCCGGACCCAAGGCCCTTCGGTTCCCCTGGTGGGTGCCAACAACCAGACGGCCACATGCACTCCCGCGCTGCAGGGCGTATACGTCTTCCAGCTCGTTACCTTCGACGGTCACCTCTACAGTGCGCCCGACGAAGTCTGGGTAATCGTGAATTCCCCGACCATCAGAGTGCCCACCGCTGATGCCGGTGAAGATCAGACGGTCACGGAAGGGGACACGGTCAGGCTGAACGGCTCCGGCAGTTTCGATCGTGACGGGGATACCCTGTCGTATGCATGGTCACAGGTGGACGGGCCCGAATCGGTGCTCCTCGAAGGGGCCGCCACGGTGCAAGCTCAGTTCGAAGCCTCAGAGCCAGGTATCTATGAGTTCCAGTTGGTCGTCCACGACGGCGAGGTCGCGAGCGGCCCTAACGGCGTGACGGTGACTGTGGCGAGCTCAGGGAATCAGGCGCCGATAGCCGAGATCCAAGACGCAGCCCCCGTGGTGCCGGGAGACTGGGTCACGCTGGACGGCTCCGGGAGCTATGACCCGGACCAGGATTCGTTGACCTACAGCTGGTCCCAGACGGGCGGCCCACAGGTCATGCTGGAGGACGGGGATCAAGCCATGGCAGGATTCTACGCCGTAGCCGAGGGCTCCCTGACGTTCCAACTCGTGGTCCACGACGGCGACGCCGCGAGCACGCCCGCGTCCGTGCAAGTCGAGGTCCTCCTGGGTAAACCCGTCAAGGTCCGGCGCCCTGCGGCTCAGAGCTCGGATGATGGCGGAGGAGGCTGTTCGGTCGGCTTGGGCGGAAGCCCGCAACACGAGACGGACGCGACCGACATAGGGTATTTGGTCACTCTCTTCCTACCGGCCATCGGAGCCATGCTGTACCAGAGACGACGGTTGCGGATACGGAAGAGGATGCAAGGATAGCAAGCTCGTTATCAATGGGGATAGGATGCTCAAAGGCCTGCCGGTGCTCGATGCCGGCAGGCCTCGTCTTTTAAGATCCTTTCCACCCAAGAACCGCCTGGCCTCCCGCCCTCCAGTTGTGTTTTCCCCTGCACCCGCATATTGTTTTCCCTAGACGAAACGAATAAGGAGACGAGGGATGGACCGCCCGTGCCACCACCATCCGGACAGGGAAGCTGCTGGAACCTGCTGTTACTGTGACCGCCCTTTGTGCGGAGAATGCCTCTTGACGAACAGGCAGGAGAAGTCCTTCTGCAGGAGGGAGGACGACTGCCTCGCCTACCAGGATGAGCTCTCGTCCCCCGGCGAGCCGGCATCCCCCATCGTTGATTATTTGATCGACGAGTTCTCCCTCGACGCCCAGGTGAAAAGGGTCTCGGGGATTCTGGAGGAACTCGAAGAACTGAAAGGCCTGCTCGATGATCTCGAGGGGGACGGGCCGGCCCACCCCCTCGAAGTCGACCCAAGAATCCCCGGCTTCTGTGCCTACAAGCTTACGGAAGAGGCCGTTGCGTTGTTGGGCCTGATTTCGCTGAGGGTCGAATTCATACGCAAGGAGCAAGAGCTGTCAGGGCGTTCCGTCCTGCTGGAGAGGGCGAACGAGGTACAGGGCTTTCTCGAACAGGAAGCCGGGCCGAAGATCCGCGAGTACCGCGATTGGGCCAAGCCCTGCAGCGACACGAATGTCCCCGATCTCCTGGCGTCCATCGGAACGCAAGACCAAGAGCAGGAGTCCTGAACAATACGGACGATGGGCCAAGAAGGGGTCAGGGGTCAGCACCCCTCCGGGCCTCATCGCCCCGTTGTCTCTTTTTCTCGTTCATGACAATATACAACGGAAGGCAGCACTCTTTACAAGAAGGTCCCGAATCTCTTAACATGTTGCCGAGTGGAGAGATGTCCGAGTGGCCGAAGGAGCACGGTTGGAAACCGTGTAGGCGG
>JAQYVQ010000434.1 GCA_030145435.1 Syntrophobacteria bacterium
GTGCAGCTTCAACAGGTTGGCGATGCCGCCGATCATCAGAGGGATCCCGGCCACCACAGCGACCTGGTCCCCCTTTCTGACCAGCCGCTCCCGAAGGAGTTGGGCTTCCATGGCTTCGATCATGGCCTCGGCGTGCTTCTTCAGGGGCACGATGCGGGCGCTCACCCCCCAGTACAGGCAAACCCGCCTCTGTACGGCCGGGTCATGCGTAAAGGCTATGATCGGAACCGTGGGCCTGTGCTTGGAGACCAGGCCTGCCGTGAAGCCGGACTTGGTGAAGGCACAGATCGCCTTGAGCCCCAGGCTGTCCGCAGCCGTGCAGGCCGCGAGGCTGATCGCGTCCGGGAACCCCTTGGCGGGTCGGTGCCGGGAAGGGGCCGTGTGGACGCCGGCGGGGAATTCCTTCTCCGTTTCCCGGGCGATCCGATCCATCATCTTGACAGAGCCGACCGGGTACCGGCCCACGGACGTCTCACCGGAGAGCATGACGGCATCGGTTCCGTCGAGGATGGCGTTGGCCACGTCCGAGGTCTCGGCCCGGGTCGGTCGGGCGTGGTCGGTCATGGACTCGAGCATCTGGGTGGCCGTGATCACCCATTTGTACTGTTCATTCGCCATACGGATGATTCGCTTCTGGGCCATGGGCACCTTTTCCGGGGAAAGCTCGACCCCCAGATCGCCGCGGGCCACCATCACGCCGTCGGAGGCTTCCAGGATTGCCTCCAGATCTTCGAGGGCCTGCGGTTTCTCGATCTTCGAGATGACCGGGATGTCTGCGCCCTTTGATTTGAGGACCCTCTTCAGGGCACGTACATCCCTACCGCTCCGGACGAAGGAAAGGGCCATGTAGTCGACCCCCATCTCGACGCCGAATTTCAGGTCTTGCTTGTCCTTCTTTGTCAGGCTCGGCAAGACGGTCTTCACGCCCGGAAGATTGACGCCCTTTCGCTCTCCCAGGGTCCCCCCCGTGATGACGCGGCAGAGTAGATCCGATCCCTTCCTGGACAGGACCTCGAGTTCCATCTCACCATCGGCAAGCAGGATTCGGTCCCCCTTCCCGAGTTCGTCGGCGATCCGCCTGTAGCTCACCGGAATGATTCCCTGTTTCCCGACCCCCCTCCTCGGCGTTACGATCCACTCCTCCCGGGCCTTGAGGACCACGGACCCTCCTTCGAATTTCCCTGTCCGAATCTTGGGTCCCTGCAGGTCCTGGAGGATGGCCACCGGCTTGCCGAGTCTTTCCGAAAGGGAGCGGATGGCGAGGACCACCTTCTTGTGTTCTTCGTAGGAGCCGTGTGAGAAGTTCAGACGTGCCACGTTCATCCCGGCGAGGATGAGCTTCTGCAGCATTTTCCGGGACGCGCTGGCCGGGCCGATGGTGCAGACGATCTTAGTCTTTCTCATATTCATGGAGACCCCCTTCGTTTCATGACCTCTGGTCCCAGTGGTATCACAAGGGTCCTGTTCAGGTCCACCGCATACGCTTTCCGGCCTTCTCTGAAATCGAAATTCTTAAGTCGAAAGGCGCACTTAAGGTTCAACATCACGGCTCCCCTTGGAGATTGCATGGACGATCCGAGGCAGGCATCGCGTCTGCGACACTCCTACGTTGACCTGATCCGTCAACGTGTCTACCTGATGGCAGCCGCATCGGCAGTTCCTTTTTTATTTTGAACGAGGACATGTTATAGTTTCCCGCATTTCATAAACCACGGCAGGGGAATAATGCGAGTGTACATCATGCAGAAAGGAACACACTGTGAAAGATATTGTCGAAAATGTTCTGAATAACCGTTACAAGAATTTTGATGAAAGTCTTGAGTCCGGGGATATCTTCGAAAACGCATTGAATTTTGAGGTTGTAGATCAGCTAAGACAAAGTGGATTGTACCCTTACTACAAAATCATCCAGCTGAATGACGGACCGGTTGCTCTTATTGATGGAAAAGAAACGATCATGCTCGGTTCGAATAATTATCAAGGGCTCACGACACACCCGGAAGTGAGAAAGGCCTCTGCGGAAGCTGTGATGGAATACGGAACCAGCATGACAGGGTCACGGCTTTTTAATGGTACCACGCCATTCCACGAGGCCCTGGAGGAGGAGTTAGCCGATTTCGTGGAGAAGGACAGCGCCCTTGTCTTCGCAACCGGCTATCAGTCCAATGTAGGTGCCATAAGTGCCGTACTGGCCAAAGGAACCTACGCGGTAGTGGATAGATTTTGCCATGCCAGCATACATGATGCCATCAGGGTCGGAAAAGGGGAGCCGATAAAATTCAATCATAATGATATGGCCGACCTTGAGCGTGTACTTAAGGAGCTTCCTCGGGATAGGGGCCGGATTATCTTGGTGGATGGCGTCTACAGCATGGAAGGAGATCTTGCAAGACTCGAAGAG
>JAQYVQ010000457.1 GCA_030145435.1 Syntrophobacteria bacterium
ACTGCGACGCGGCAATCCCCCAGCATCCTACGGCAGGTAGTCTTCCCGCACGGGATGGAATATATCCAGCGCCACCGATTCCTCTGAGAACTCCGCCTTGTGGTTCACATTGCCCGGGATACACCAACTCGAGCCGGGCGCGATCTCCCGGCATTCCTCGCCGATCCAGAGCCTTCCCGCGCCCTTGCAGAGGTATCCGATCTGTTCATAGCTGTGCGCGTGCTCCGGGAACACGGACCCGGCTCGAACGGTGAACTCGACCAACAGCATGTTGTCCCCGTACGTTAGGGTCCGGCGCTCGATGCCCTCCAGCATCAGCACCGCTTTTACGTCAGCGCTCTTGTTGAACATGTCTCTTCCCTTTCTGGTGAGATGGCTTGTCGGCTCTCATCGGGAAGATTCATTGTATCGACGCACCAGACAATTGGCCAGGCCGGCTTCGTCCTCGTCCCCGAGCAACCCACTCGCTGTCATCCCCGCGCAGGCGGGGATCCCGCAGCACCGCATCATTCCTTCTCCCTCTCGAGAGGGAGAGGGAATGTCGGTATTTTACGCTTGTAGATCGGGACGGAGAGATCGGGGACAGCCACCGATTTAAGCTCTCCCCGGTTCTTGTCGATTGTGAGTAGTTGAGCGTATGATAGGTAGATTGCGTTGCGAGGGGGAAGGGTATGTGCGGCGTAGCCGGGATATTGCGGATGAAAGACACCGGGGGAATATCCCTCGAGACCCTGGAGCGGATGATCGGGGTGGTGCACCATCGCGGACCCGATGAGGAAGGCTTCTACGTGGATGACCGGGTAGGATTGGGGCAGTCCCGGCTGAGCATCATCGACCTCTCCTCTGGAACGCAACCGATCCACAATGAAGACGAGAGCCTCTGGATCATCTACAACGGGGAGGTGTTCAACTACCCGGAGCTGAGAGAGGACCTCAAGAAGAAGGGCCATCGTTTCTACACCGAATCCGATACGGAAGTCATCCTGCATCTGTACGAAGAAAAGGGCTGTGACTGCCCGGCGGAATTGAACGGCCAGTTTGCCTTCGCAATATGGGATGCGAAGAAAAAGGAGCTGTTCATCGCCCGGGATCGCGTCGGTATTCGGCCCCTGCACTACACCGTTCACGGAGATAGCTTCGTGTTTGCCTCGGAGGTGAAATCGATCTTCATGGTGGACGGCATACCCCGTGAGATCGATCCGATCGCGATGGACCAGATCTTCACCTTTTGGACGACCCTGCCCGGACACAACACGTTCAAGAACGTCAGGGAACTCCCCCCGGGGCACTGGCTCAAGATCTCCAAAGGCCGGATGACTGTGAAGAAGTACTGGGAAATCCCCTTCTATCCGCGCGAAGAGTGCACGGATCTTTCAGAGGGGGAGGTGAAGGAAAGGATCGAAGAGCTTCTTACGGACGCGATTCGAATCCGCTTGAGGGCGGACGTGCCGGTGGGGACCTACCTGAGTGGGGGGCTGGATTCATCCGGGATCACTGCGCTGGTCCTTCGGAAATTCAATCGTGATGTGAGCACCTTCGGCATTCGTTTCGAAGAGGACGGGTTCGACGAGGGGGAACACCAGCAGTCCATGGTGTCCTTTCTCGGATCCAACCACAGCGAGCTCCTGGCACGAAACGAAGAGATAGGGGCCTCCTTGTCCAAGGTCCTGTGGCACTGCGAGAAGCCGCTCCTTCGAACCGCACCCGTTCCGCTGTTCTTGTTGTCAGGCCTGGTGCGGGACAGCAATCTCAAGGTGGTTCTCACCGGCGAGGGCGCGGACGAGGTCTTCGGCGGGTACAACATCTTCCGGGAGGCCAAGGTGAGGCGGTACTGGGCCAGCCGACCCGACTCCGGAAGAGGGCCTGCCCTGATCGGCAGCTTGTATCCCTACATCTTCAAGAACGAGAGGCTTCGGAAGACCCTTCAGGGATTCTTTGCCAGAGGACTGGACAAGCCTGACGACCCTCTGTTCTCACACCTGATACGGTGGGACAACACGAGCAAGACGAAGACGTTCTTTTCCGAAGCACTCAGAGCGGAGATAGGGGGATATGACGGGTACGACGAGGTTCGGCAGAACTTGCCCGCCGCTTATGCCGGCTGGGACTATCTTGCCAAGGCCCAGTTCCTCGAGATATCGGTCTTTCTGAGCAACTACCTGCTCTCCTCCCAGGGGGACCGGGTTGCCATGGCACACTCGGTGGAGATACGGGTGCCCTACTTGGACCCCCGGATCCTCGAGTTCATGGCGAGGGTTCCTTCGAAGTGGAAGATCAGGGGACTGGATGAGAAACACATCCTTAAGAAAACGTTCGAGGGAACACTGCCCCCAGACATCACCGGGCGTCCGAAGCACCCTTACAGAGCGCCGATTAAGCAAGCCCTGATGAATCAGAAGACAACGGATCATGTGGGGGAGTTTCTTTCCGAGAGCGCTCTGAAGAAGGCCGGATTGTTCGATTTCGGCAAGGTGGCTCGACTGGTCAAGAAACTGGAGGCCACGAAAGACCCGAGCGAGGTCAACGGGATGGCACTCGTGGGGATCCTCTCTGCTCAGCTCGTTCACCACCACTTCATCGAGAATTTCCCTTCGACGTTTGCTCGTCCTTCAAAGCCTTGCATCGTTGTAGACAAGAGGACCCGGCCAAGAATCGACCTTCCACAAGGATAGGAGTTTGGAACGTGAAGAAGAAAGCAGAGTTTTCTCTGGAAACATTCAAGCTTGACTGCGAGAAGGAGTTTGAGAAGATCGCGGAAGCCACCCGCAACATCATCTTCGGCCAGTTCAAGAAGAGAGGCGCGGTGGTTGCCATGTCTGGCGGCATCGACAGCAGCGTCGTAGGGGCGATTTGTACGCGTGCCCTGGGCAAGGACCGCGTGCTGGGGCTCCTGCTGCCCGAGCAGGATTCGTCGGACGACACCCTCCACTTGAGTCGACTCATCGTGGACCAACTCGAGATCCCCTCTGAACATGAAGACATCTCCAAGGCCCTGGAAGTGCTGGGCTGCTACCGGGCGCGGGACGAAGCGATCAAGAGCGTGATCCCTGAATACGGGCCTGGGTACAAGTGCAAGATCGTCTTGCCGGGGGTGATGGACAGCGACAAATACCGGCTCTTCTCGTTGGTGGTTCAATCCCCTGAGGGTGAAAGGACGGAAAAGAGGCTTTCGCCGAAGGCCTACCTGGAGATCGTGGCCGCGACCAATTTCAAGCAGCGTGTTCGAAAGATGCTGGAGTACTATCATGCGGACCGGCTGAACTACGTGGTTGCCGGCACGCCGAACCGCCAGGAGTACGACCAGGGCTTCTTCGTCAAGCTGGGCGACGGCGCAGCAGACGTCAAGCCGATCGCACACCTCTACAAGACCCAGGTCTACCAGATGGCCGAGTTCCTGGGCGTGCCCGAGGAAATCCCAAGCCGTCCCCCCACGACAGACACCTATTCAATGCCTCAGAGCCAGGAGGAATTCTATTTCTCCGTCCCTTACGACAAGATGGATCTCTGCCTGTACGGGAAGAACCACGGGATGCCTCCCAGCGAGGTTGCCGAAGCTGCCGAGCTCACCGCTGACCAGGTTGAGCGTGTGTATCGTGACATCGAAGGCAAGAGAAAGGCCACCAAGTACCTCCACGCCCCGCCCCTGCTGATGGATGAAGTACCCGAAATCGAGTATTGATTCGAGATCGGTGGCTGTCCCCGATCTAAGTCCCGCAATATCCGCCGTTTGGCAGGACATTGCGAGGAGCAGAGTCCTGCTGGCCCGGAGCGCAGCGGAGACGGTGAACAATTACCGCGACGCGGCAATCCCCCAGCAACCTGGCCGTCATGCCCACTCGCTGTCATCCCCGCGACAGGCGGGGATCCCGCAGCACCGCATCATTCCTTCTCCCCTCGGGGAG
>JAQYVQ010000461.1 GCA_030145435.1 Syntrophobacteria bacterium
TTGGGTTCTTGCTCCATTCTGTATCGATGGTCTTCATTTGCACACCGATGTTCGTTTTGTTTAATTTGCTCGAATTGAAGACTGTGGAAGAGCCGGAGCTTGAACGTCGGTTTGGCGAGAGCTACGTAGCGTACAAGAGACGTGTACCCATGTTCGTTCCAAGGGTGCCTGGCGTCAGTAAAGGGACCCTTTTTGATGCGTTCTTCTTTCTGAAGTGATCTGGAGATATTCGACGACATTGAGGAGAACTAAGAATGCTACCGTGGATAAACTTCGGCGTTCTGATTGCCTCCTCATTCCTGTTCACGCTTTTCTACGTGAAGAGCGTCGGCCCGGCGGCCTTAGAGAAACGAATCGGCTCTTCGGCCTACCAGAAGTGCGCTACATACCGCATGATCTCTTCCGTCTTCATGATGGTGGTGGCGGTGAACTATGTACTGTACTATTGGCTCCCTCTTCCCTTGCCATTGCCCAACACCTTCGCATGGCCTTGGTGGGTCTCCGCGGTGATTGCCGCCGGCATAGCGGCCCCTTCCCTGTACCTTATGGTTCGGGGCGTGAAGGATGCCGGGGAAGAGACCATGAGGCCGAAGCGTGAACACGAGATGTACGGCGGTATCTATGAACGGATCCGTCATCCCCAGGCACTCGGAGAATTTCCCCTCTGGTGGGTCATCTCGTTTCTCGTACATTCGCCGTTTCTGTTACTGTTTTCCTTCCTCTACGTCCCGGTGTGGTACTACCTGTGCGTGGCCGAAGAAAGGGATCTGCTCATCCGCTATGGAACCGCCTACGAGGAGTACTTCCGGCGAGTTGGTTTCTGGATACCCAAACGCTAGGTAATCCGAGAGGTAATCGGCGACGGTCATCCGACGTATTGACAGCAATCGACAAGCTTCTCTATGACTCGGAACGATACATATATCATCCCGCGTGTCTACGCGTGAATAGCAAGCTGCGATTTAATGTAATGGTATGAAACTGATCGCGCCGATTGACTGGGGCGGTTTTTGAGATTTCTCTTATCTATCGATCTTGTGTCCTTGCGTCTTGGACGGTCAAGATATCGTTGCGCTTACGTAGGTGGGGGGAAAGAAGATTTCGTTCGGTTACCTTTATCCCAAACCGCCGGTCATGGGATGTAGATAATGCTATGTAATTGATCGTCGATATCGATCATGGAATCTTCTTTGTCGAATGCCGAAGGAGAGAGAGACGCCTCAACTCTCCCAAGGCCTTGATGACCGTTGTTGCCCCACCGTCGAACAGGGCTTCCGCTGAGAACATCCTGTTTTCCACGCCGATGGCGGCCATGCCCGCGTTCCTGGCCAGGGTCATGTCCTGGGGCATATCGCCCACGTACACGCACTCTTTCGGGTCGAGGCCCATCTTCTCGGCCATATAGAGGAGGGTGTCCGGGGCCGGTTTCGGCTTGATCGCCTCCTCGCCCGCCACGATCAGCTCAAAGAAATCGAGGAAGCCTCCCAGCGTGTCGACCTGCTTCCTCGTGACGCCGGTGAACATCCCGATCCGGTAGCTGCCCTTCAGAGACGAGAGGATCTCCCGAACGCCGGGGAAGAAGGCATCTTGTCCCGCGGTGATCTTCATGTAGTTGTCCACCTTTTCGGAAGCCAGGGCCCGGTAGTCGGCTTCCATGCCGTTCTCCTGGAGTACCTGTTCGATGATGTGGGAGGTCGGCTTGCCGAGGAGGACGTCGAGTCTTTCGTGGGGAATGCTCAGGCCGAGCCTTTCGAAGACCATCTGAAAGGCCTTGATGTTGTACTCGTAATCGTCGAGCAGGGTGCCGTTGAGGTCGAAGATGATTGCCTTCATGGCCTTACCGCCTTCCGGGGGTCGGCAGCAATTCTATTCGGGGGAGAAGAACTTCGCCTTCAGGAACTCGCGGTTCAGCCGTGCGATGTTGGTGATCGATATCTCCTTCGGGCACGCTGCCTCGCATTCCGCTTCGTTCGTGCAGTTCCCGAACCCGAGCGCGTCCATCCTGCTCACCATCGACTGGACGCGTTTCGCCGCCTCCGGCCTTCCCTGGGGAAGCAGCCCGAGGTGGGAAACCTTGGCCCCCACAAAGAGCATGGCCGACGCATTCGGGCAGGCAGCGACGCAAGCGCCGCACCCGATGCAGGCAGCCGCATCCATGGCCAATTCCGCAACACTCTGAGGGATGGGGATCGCGTTTCCATCCGGGGCGCCGCCCGCGTTAGCCGAGATGTAGCCCCCAACCTGGATGATCTCATCAAAGGCGCTTCGATCTACCACCAGGTCCTTGACCACCTTGAAGGCCCTGGACCGCCACGGCTCGATGACGATCGTGTCTCCGTCCGAGAAGTGCCTCATGTGCAGCTGGCACAGGGTGGTTCCCTTCTCGGGTCCGTGGGCATGGCCGTTGACCACCGCACCACACATGCCGCAGATCCCTTCCCTGCAGTCGTGGTCAAAGGCGATCGGCTCTTTTCCGTCGAGGGTAAGCTGCTCGTTGATCACGTCGATCATCTCGAGAAAGCTCATGTCCGTAGAGATGTCCCTGGCAGGGTAGGTCTCCAGCCTGCCCTTCTTCTCCGGGCCCTCTTGTCGCCAGACCTTCAGGGTCAGGTTGATGGTCTTGCTCACTTGTAGCTCCTTTGCGTCAGCTCCACGTTCTCGAAGGCAAGCGGTTCCTTGTGGAGCGCGGGCTCTTTGTCCTCTCCCGCATATTCCCAGCAAGAAACATGACAGAAGTTCTCATCGTCCCGTCTTGCCTCGTTCTCTTCGGTCTGAAAGCCCTCGTTCAAGTGACACCCGCAGGATTCCTGGCGGGCCAGGGCGTCCGAGATCATCAATTCTCCGAACTCGAGGAAATCCGCCGCACGGCCGGCCCTCTCCAGGCTCTGATTGAAATCCCCGTTCGACCCGGGCACCTTCACGTTCTCCCAGAACTCGTCTCGAAGGGATTGGATCATGCCTTTCGCCTTGTTCAGGCCGTCGTTGTTCCGGGCCATCCCGCAGTATTCCCACATGATGTGGCCCAACTCCCGATGGAAGTCGTCGACCGTTCGCTTCCCGTTCACGGACAGGAGCCGCTCGACGCGTGCCTGCGCCTCCCGGGTCGTTTCCTTGAACGCAGGATGCTCGATCGGGGCATCCTGGAATGCTTCCGCCGCGAGATACCCACCGATCGTGTAGGGCAGGACGAAGTAGCCGTCCGCCAGGCCCTGCATCAGCGCGCTGGCGCCGAGACGGTTGGCTCCATGGTCGGAGAAATTGGCTTCGCCGAGGACGAAAAGACCCGGAATCGTGCTCATCAGGTTGTAGTCCACCCACAGGCCGCCCATCGTGTAATGTACGGCAGGGTAGATCATCATCGGCATTTCGTAAGGGTTCTCCCCCGTGATCTTCTCGTACATCTGGAAGAGGTTGCCGTATTTCTGGGCGATCACGTCCTTTCCGTCCCGGTTGATCGCATCCTCGAAGTCAAGGTAGACGGCCAGGGCCGTGTCCCCGACCCCCTTGCCCATGTCGCACTGCTCCTTCGCATTCCGGGAGGCCACGTCCCGGGGGACAAGGTTACCGAAGCTCGGGTACTTGCTCTCGAGGTAATAGTCCCGATCCGCCTCCGGGATCTCCTTGGGCGGCCGCTTGTCACCCGGGTTCTTGGGAACCCAGACGCGCCCGTCGTTCCGCAGGCTTTCGCTCATCAGGGTCAGCTTGGACTGATAGTCCCCGTGGACCGGGATGCAGGTCGGGTGGATCTGGGTGAAGCACGGGTTGGAAAACAGGGCGCCCTTCTTGTAGGCTCGATAGCAGGCCGTAACATTCGAGGCCATCGCGTTTGTGGACAGGAAGTAGACATTGCCGTACCCGCCGGTGCAGAGGGCAACGGCGTGGGCCGAATGGCTTTCGATCTCGCCGGTGATCAGGTTCCGTACGACAATCCCCCTTGCCTGGCCGTTCACCAGGACGAGCTCGAGCATTTCCCGGCGGGGATACATCTTGACCTTGCCCGTCCCCACCTGGCGCATCAGAGAGTTGTAGGCCCCTAGCAGGAGTTGCTGCCCTGTCTGCCCCCTCGCGTAGAAGGTTCTGGAAACCTGGGCCCCGCCGAAGGACCGGTTCGCGAGGAGCCCGCCGTAGTCGCGAGCAAAGGGGATGCCCTGGGCAACGCCTTGATCGATGATCGCGCTGCTCACCTGGGCAAGGCGGTAGACGTTCGCCTCTCTCGCCCTGAAATCGCCCCCCTTGACCGTGTCGTAGAACAGACGCCATATGCTGTCGCCGTCGTTCGCGTAATTCTTGGCGGCGTTGATTCCGCCCTGGGCGGCGATGCTGTGCGCCCGTCGGGGGCTGTCCTGGATGCAGAAGGTCTTCACATCATAGCCAAGCTCCGCGAGCGATGCGGATGCGGAGGCCCCGGCAAGCCCTGTGCCCACGACGATGATGTCGTACTTCCGCTTGTTCGCGGGGTTGACCAGCTTCAGGTCGAAACGATGACGATCCCATTTTTCTGCAAGCGGGCCGCTCGGGATCTTTGCATCAAGCCTCATGGTGTTCCCTTTCCCTTGTCATCCTTCCCGTCCTCAGGTGACGACGACATACACGTAGATCGGGATCGCGCCGAAGCCGACCCCGACGATCAGACTGAACAGGAGCCCCACGGACCGAACGAGGGGCATGTACTTGGGGTGGCTGGCGCCCACGGTCTGGAAGGCGCTCCAGAACCCGTGACTCACGTGGATCCCCGCCCCGATCATGGCAAGAACATAGAGGGCAACATACCAGGGCTGGGCAAAGGCACTCGCAACGATCTCGAAGATCGTCCGATCCGCCTTGTCCACGAAATGGAAATTGATGAGATGAAAGGTCACGAAGGCGAGAAGGAAGAGGCCCGTATACGGCATCGTGGCAGAGCCGATCGTCCGGCCCCCCTCTCTCTTGTTTACGCAATACCCGACCGGTCTCGCCCGCCAGTTCTCGTAGAACAGGGTCAGCCCGGTCAGGACGTGCACGATGGCGAGGGACAGCAGTCCCAGCTCGAACACCGTGACGAGGGGCCCCAACGAATGCAGATGCTCCGCGTACGAATTGAAGAGGTCCTTCCCCCCGTAGAGCGTGAGGTTTCCGATGAGATGGACGACGAGAAACCCACAGAATGCGAGGCCGGTTGCGGCCATCATCAGCTTCTTCCCGATCG
>JAQYVQ010000468.1 GCA_030145435.1 Syntrophobacteria bacterium
CCCCATGACGCCGGCCGTGAGTCGCCGGTTCCAGCCGAACTCGGCGAGCATGGGCTTGAAGAACACGCCGTAGCTGTAGAACGAGCCGGACGTAATGGCGATCACCCAGAAGGCGGCCGCAACCACGACCCATCCGTAGTCGAGGTTCCGTTCAGGAATTAAGCGGCTGTCCCCAGATTGCCTCAACGTACGATCTTCCCTTCCCACAAATCACGCAAGAAGTTTCTCCACGGCATGATTCTTATCTGTCCGTGAACTCTCTCTGCCCTTTCATTGCAGACGACCAGGGCTTTGCGCGGCGAGTACTCCTCAACGAATGCGGTCAAAGATCGCAGTTCTCTTTTCTCGATACGACTCGACCCCTTGGTCTCAATGGCGATCTCACCACCACCCAACACGAAATCCACTTCCAGCCCCGATTTCGTGCGCCAGAAATTGATGTCATAGTCGAGTTCATTGTAAGAGCCGTAAGCCGCGATCTCCATGAACATGAAGTGTTCAAAGGCCCTCCCAAAGAATTCACCCTTGGGTTCCTCTATGGTTCGCTTCGTTATCGCACCCGCTACGCCAACATCGAACAAATAGAATTTGGAGGCCCGAGAGATGACTTGCCGATGCTGCCTCCTCTTGAAGGGGCCTACCATTCTCCCCATCAGCGTATCAACCAGGATCTGGTAGTACTCCTTTACGGTTTTGGAATCCACCCCACATTCCCGCGCTATGTTAGAGAAGTTCGTGAGTTCCCCGTGAGAATATGCCATCGCATCAAAGAACCTTGAGAACGCGGGTACATTCCGCGTCAATCCCTCACTGAGGACCTCTTCCTTTAGATAATCCTGCACGTACGCCCTCAAAGATTTCCTGCAGTCCCTTCCATCCTGGAGGTAGTGCGTCGGGATCATTCCGTGGTTCAAAGCCCTCAGCAAATCCAGGTTCTCCACTTCAGCGGTGACAAGGGGAAACATCTCGTAACGCCACGCCCTCCCTCCCAACAGATTGGCCCTGCCCCTCTTCAGCTTCCTTGCGCTCGACCCGCACAAGATGAAGCGCAACCCCTTGTTCTCGATCAACCAGTGAACCTCGTCGAGGATTCTCGGAACCTTCTGCACTTCATCGAGGATCACCGGATGCCTCAACACCTCTTCATCCTTAGCCAAAAGCTGTTCCCGCAGGAGCGAGGGTCTCTTGGCGAACTCAAGGGCCAGGTCCGTGCGAAGAAAATCGTAGACAACACTATGGGGGAACGTGACCTTCAGATAGGTGGACTTCCCCGCTTTTCTTGGCCCCCAAAGGAAAGCAGATTGGTCTGGCGGCAGATCGATATCGAGGATTCTTCCAATAGAGTCCATTTTCGGATGTTCCTCCAAATTAGTTTAACTCTTTCGGAATATATTCCGAATTGGTCGTCGAGTCAAGCCCGGATTTTCCGCGCAGGCAGTCATCCCCGCGAGGCAGTCATCCCTCAGCCTTACTACTCTTCGGCCCGGACGTAATCCGCCCGATCTCGTTGATCAACGCCTCCGCAGCAGGCGGCAGCACCCGGTCGCGCAGGTAGGCGACCGTGGCGACAAGCTCGAGCTCGGGAACATCAAAATCCAGCTCCTGCAGAACGCCCGCCTGCAACTCGTCCTCCACGACCTCCCTCGGGCCGGCGGAGACGGAGTCAGTCATCCTGACGATCCTCTTCAGGGTGTCCCAGTCATTCGATTTGGCGAACCGGAAGTGGAGGGCCTCGTCGCTGTCCGGCTCGAACCCGTACAACTCCGCGTACATCCGTGTCCACACGGGCGGGGCCTCGATGCCGATGCGGGGGTAGAGGAGCAATTCCTTTGCAGGGAATCCCGGCTTCAAGGCAAGGGGATGCCCGGCTCGGCAGAAATACACGACCGGGGATACGTTGAACTCGATCGTTTGTACCTCCTCCCCATAGATCTCGGGGGGCGCACCCACGTGCAGGTCGATCTGCCGGTTGAGAAGCCGTTCCCGGAGCACGGACCAACCCTGCACCTCGACCTCGTAGCGCAGCTTCGGATGGGCCGTCACCAGATTCGAAAGAGCGGGAGCCATCACGCCGGTGGCCACGTACGGATCGCAGCCGACCATCAGCATCCCGGACTCGAACCCCTTGAGAAGATCCACCTCCCGCTTCATCTGATCGAGGTCGGCCAGGATCTTCCGCGCCCTTTCGATCACGATCTCGCCGAAGGGGGTCGGGACCACGGCCCTGGGGCGACGGTCGAGGAGCTGGGTGCCGAAGGCCTCCTCCAGGTTCTTGATGCTCTTGCTCAAGGCCGGCTGCGACAGGTGGACCGCCTCGGCGGCCCGCCGAAACCCGCCGTGATCTACCACTGCGAGAAGATGCTTGAGTCGATTGAATTCCACCATGATAACTATTATCTATCAAAATGATAAATATTATTCAATAGACTTATCACAATCCTATTGCTATTAATAGTGATCTATATAAGAGGGAAGAAAAGGAGGTCTCATCAATGAAATCCTTTCGAGGTAAGACGGCCATCGTAACCGGAGGAGGCTCCGGCATCGGCAAGGAACTGGCCCTGGCGCTGGCCGGCGAGGGCGCCAACGTGGTGATCACGGACATCGTCGAGGAACGCATCGACGAGGTGAAGGGCCTGCTAGAGAGCAAGGGCGTGAAGGCGGGCGGGTACAAGGTGGACCACGCCAGCCTGGAGGAGTCCACGGCCTTTGCCGAGCAGTTCACCAGGGAGTGGGGCGCGGTGGACGTGCTCTGCTGCAATGCGGGTGTGGGCCACGCGGCAAGAATCGAAGACACGACCCTGGAAGAGTGGCAGTGGGTCCTCGGCGTGAACCTCTGGGGCGTGATCTACATGATTCACCTCCTCGTGCCCGGCATGATCGAGCGCCGGCAGGGGTCGGTCCTGATCACGGCGAGCGGGGCCGGCATCATGCCCATGCCCGGCATGGCCCCGTACAACGTGACCAAGGCGGCCATGGTCAGCCTCGCGGAGACGCTGCGAATGGAACTCGTCAGCCACAACATCGGCGTGACCGCCCTGTGCCCCGGCGTAATCAACACGAACATCGTCCGGGACGGCGAGATCCGCTTCGCCGGCGGGGAGCAGGCAGAGGCCCTCAAGGCGCGGCTCGTCAATATCTACGCGACCAAGGGGACAGACCCCGCGGTGGTGGCCAGGGACGGGCTCAAGGCGATCAAGCGCGACATCGCGATCATGCCCACTCCGGCGAACGTTTGGATCCTTTACCTGCTTCACCGGATTTCCCCTGCCTTTTACAACTGGCTCGGAAAATATCTATGGAAAAAGGGGCGGGCCTTCTTCCTGCCCATTTCCTCGAACCACTGAACGGATGGGCATCAAGAGGAAACTGCAATGGCCTCAAGACCGGACATTGCGAGGAGCCGCAGGCGACGCGGCAATCTCCCTCGTGTAGAAGCCTGTTGGGCTGGGGGATTGCTTCGCTTACGCTCGCAATATCCGACATTGATTGCATCAGCACTATCATTAACCAAAACACTGATCGTGAAACTCTAGACAAAGCGGAGGCACATCATGGCAGAAATCACTGGAGGCGAGTTGCTCGCACGCTGTCTCGCCAATGAAGGCGTGAAGTTCATCTTCGGGCTCCCCTGTCCCGAGATCGACCCGCTCCTTGCAGCGCTGGAGAAGAACGACATCCGGCTCGTCCCGATCCGACACGAGGCCGCGGCCGTGCACATGGCCGAGGGCGTGTACAGGACGAGCGGCCAGGTGGCGGCCGTGCTCGGCAATCCCGGACCCGGCTCGGCCAACCTCCTGCCCGGCGTGATCACGGCCCGGCACGAGGGCGTACCCGTGATCGTGATCACATCGCAGCACCGGCCCGAGATCGTCTACCCTTCCTCGCCCTCGACCTTCCAGGGCCAGGACCAGATCGATGTGTTCAAGCCGGTCGTCAAGTGGGGCGCGCCGATCTTCTCCTGGGGCCGCATCCCGGAGATCGTGCGCATGGCCTACCGGGAGATGTGGCTGGGCCGGCCCGGCCCGGTGCACCTCGACGTACCCATGCCGATCATGTACGAGACGGGCGACGAAGCCACGGCCCCGGTGTTCCCGCCCCGGCAATACCGCTGCGGCCGGCCCCAGCCCTCCGAGAAGCAGCTCCAGGAGGCGGCCGAACTACTCGCCTCGGCCGAGCGGCCCCTGGTCATCTCCGGCTCGGGCGTGGACCGCTCGGGCGCCAACGTCGCGCTCATGGAAATCGTGGAGATACTCAACTGCCCTGTCTTCAGCACCATGGCGGGCCGCTCCACCGTGCCCATCGACCACCCGAACCACATCGCGAGCTTCGGCAGCGGCGGCGACGTGGTCAAGCAGGAGGCGGACGTGGTCCTCGTGGCCGGCTCCAGGCTAGGCAACCTGGATCTGCCCTATGACAAGTACTGGGGGGAGTCGGCCAAGCACAAGTTCATCCAGATCGACATCGACCCCCGCAACATGGGCGTAACCCGCCCGATCACCCTGGGCATCGTTGCCGACCTGAGCCCCACCCTCGACGGGCTGGTCAAGGCCCTCAAGGCCATGAAGGTCAAACAGAAAGACGGCAAGGACCTGGCCCGCTACCGGAAGGCGTCCCAGGAATCATGGGACAGGGAGTTCAAGATGGTCGAGGACTGGCCCGGGCCCGGCATCCACCCGGCCCGAGCGATGCAGGCCATAAGCGAGACCTTTGGCAA
>JAQYVQ010000525.1 GCA_030145435.1 Syntrophobacteria bacterium
AGGAGACCCATGGCGCGAGTTCTCGTCCTGGACGAACAACAGGCCGATCGTACGGTTCTTTCAGAATCCCTACGTAAGAAGGGCCATGACGTGGAGGCCTTCACGAGAGTCTCCGAGGCCTTCAGGCGGATGGAAGAGGAGGATTTTGACCTCCTTCTCTGTGACTTCTGGGTGCAGGAACGGCCTGCGGGGTTGGAGATTCTGGGATGGGTGAAGGCGCGGGAAGCGACGACCGAGGTGATTGTATTCGCCCGTCAGGGAAATGTGGAGGATGCGGTACGGGCGACCAGGGAAGGTGCCTACGATGTGTTCGCCAAACCCTGCGAGCCGAATGTGGTCATGAGGAGCGTGCGCCACGCCTTGGAGCGGAAAAGGCTGAAGCGTCAGGTGCGGCACCTGTCGAGTGTGCTGAAACGACGATTCAGGGTGGAGGGCATTGTCTACAGAAGCCAGCAAATGGAGGAGATTCTCGGGTTGGTCAAGCGAGTCTCCCAGGTGGATGCCACGGTTTTGATACAGGGAGAGAGTGGGACGGGAAAGGAGCTGATTGCCCGAGCCATCCATGCCCAGAGCCCGCGGAGGACCGGCCCTTTTCACGCGATCGACTGTGGGTCCATTCCGGAGAGTCTGCTGGAGAGCGAACTGTTCGGACACACGAAGGGGGCCTTCACGGGCGCCACATCCGCCCGCAAAGGCCTTTTCGAGGCCACTTACGGAGGCACCCTCCTCTTGGACGAGGTCGGGGAGCTCTCTCTGCCGGTCCAGGTCAGGCTACTGCGCGTTTTGCAGGAAAGGGAGGTTCGACCCCTCGGCTCGGACCGTACTCACAAGATCGATGTTCGGATCCTGGCGGCTACGAACAAGGATCTCGAGGAGGAGGTCAACAGGGGAGCCTTCCGGGAGGACCTCTATTACCGGTTGAATGTGATCTCCATGCGGATCCCGCCCCTGCGTGAACGACCCGACGACATTCTTCCCCTGGCCGAGTTCTTTCTACAGAATTACTCGAAAAAGGTGAGACGATCCCCTTTGAGGATCGATCCGTCCGCCGGGAACCTGCTGCTCCGCAACCGATGGGGGGGCAACGTCCGCGAACTCGAGAATGCCATGCAGCGGGCGGTGGCTCTGGCCTCGGGGGATACCCTGAGGGCAGAAGACCTTCCTCATCCGACGGGGCACGACCCGCTGGCGCCTCCCCCGCCTCTCGATGTGGAAGGGACCCTGGAGGAGATGGAGAAACGCTATATCCTGTACGTGCTCAACAAGCACAAAGGGAACCGCGCGCGCACCGCATCGGTGCTCGGAATCGGACGAAACACCCTGTGGCGTAAGCTGAAATCCTACGGCTACAAGGATCGGTAGGCGGAGATGTACACGGGGAAAGGCCACTTTCGGCCCGCTCTGATGACCGACCTCTATCAACTCACCATGGTTGCGGGCTACTATCTGAACCGCCGGGAAGCCGAGGCGACCTTTGAGCTCTTCATCCGATCCCTCCCTGCGAACCGCTCCTACTTCGTGGCCGCCGGGTTGGAGCAGGCTGTTGAATTCCTCCTCCACTTGAGGTTTGACGAGGAGTCGGTGGAATTCCTGAAGCGCCTGCCGGTTCTCGCTCATCTCCCGGACGATTTTTTCGCCTATCTCTTGCGGTTTCGGTTCGAGGGGGACGTGTGGGGGGTCCCGGAAGGGACCCTCGTCTTTCCGAACGAGCCGATCCTGCAAATCCGTGCCCCGCTGCCGCAAGCGCAATTGGTCGAGACCTTCCTGTTGAGTTTGATCCACTTCCAGACCCTGGTTGCCACGAAGGCGTCCCGGGTGGTGCAGGCCGCCGGGGGGAGGGGGGTGATCGATTTCGGGACTCGCAGGGCCCACGGGCCGGAAGCGGGTGTCCTGGCGGCGAGGGCCGCATTCATCGGTGGATGCATCGGGACATCGAATGTGTGTGCGGCAAAGGAATTCGGGATCCCCGTTTACGGGACTGCGGCACATTCGTGGACGCTGGCCTTCGACTCGGAGCAGGAGGCGTTCGAGAGATACCATGCGGTTTTTCCGGATTCGACGGTACTTCTTGTCGACACCTATGACACGATGCAGGGCCTTCGGAACGCCCTGTCCCTCGGCAGGCAACTCAAGGGGGTGAGGCTCGACAGCGGGGACCTGCTCACCCTCAGCCGGGAGGCACGAAGGGTCCTGGATGAAGCGGGGTTGTGTGAAACACAGATCCTGGTGAGCGGAGACCTGAATGAATACAAAGTGCAGGCTTTGTTGCAGGCATCTGCCCCGATCGACCTCTTCGGGGTCGGTACGGAGATGGTTACATCCAAGGATCATCCGGCCCTGGCGGCGGTCTACAAGCTGGTCGAGCGACAGGGCCCGGACAACGTCATCCACCGAGCGAAATTCAGCGAGGACAAAGAGACCTACCCGGGCAGGAAGCAAGTCTGGCGTTCAACGAATGATGAAGGCGCCTATGTGGGGGACGAAATCAAGATGGCGGAAGAGAGGCCGGCCCGGGCTTCCTCTGGCTTGCTGATCCCGGTTCTGGAGCGTGGAGAGCTTCGACACCGGTTTCCGTCCCTCAGGGCGGTCCGGGAGCGCGCACGAGAGGCGTTGGAGAAACTTCCCCCATGCTACCGTAAGCTGGAGTCTGCGGACACGTATCCTGTGGTTTGGTCGGACGAGCTGAAGCGTCGCTTTGCGGAACTGCGCAGGGCAAGCGTTGAGCTACCGCGAGGGGAATAGAAGGACCCGCGTCACTAGTCCTTCTGCAGCCCCTTCTGGTAATACTTGACGTCCCGAAGCCTGAACTTCCAGTATTTTCCCTCTTTGACTCCCCGGAGTTTGCCCTTGCGAGCTAAGTAGATCACGTCATCCGGGGGGAGATCCAAGATGTGGGCAACGTCCTTGGATCGCAGCAGAGTCTCTTTTTTGACCGCCGGCATAAAGTGTCCTCCCCTATAAATTACATCAAACATAACAGTTCTTTAATATTCTGTAAAGACAAAAATGAGAAAAGATACAAGAATTACAGGTTTCCCGTACTTTTTTTGGCCGCTGACAGGAAATCACGAATAATTCATTTATAAGTATCAGATTCTCTTGGTCGAGAAAGGATTCCGTAAAGCCTGCAATTCGACTCGTGCAGACACGCGCAAGCCGGGGCCACGTGTGGAATTGAGGCTGAAAAAGTGATATACAATAAGATTTTGGCCGTGAAGGCCCCAAGAGAGAGATCGTACAGAGAGGTGGCGGGTTGCGGTACATCATCCTATGCGACGACGAACTCCCCTTCCATTTCGTCGGGCCGGATCACAGACAAGAGATTCTGTTCCTGTGTGAGGATTCGAGGCTGCAGAAGCGCCTCATCCGGCGTGGAGCGAAGTGCAGGTGCGGAAGGTTGAGGGGCCGGGCGCTCTATCAGCGGCTGAAAATCTGTCCCACCGATCGGATCGGCGTGTTCCTCAGAGACGAAAAGGCCCGGGGCCAGGTCCTGCAGGCCGTCATGGACCATACGGACGTGTACGCCATTACCCTTGTAGAGGAAAGAACGAGAAAGAGACGATCTGTCGCTTCGATGCATCCGAGGGTGCGCTCCGTTCTGATGGTCGAACTCGTTCAGAACGGTTTCATTAACGAGCTCGAGAAGACGATCTGTGCAGCCGAGCTGCGTACGTTACGCTCGATTTTCCATGACCAGGAACGGGTCCTGCTTCTCGTACAGTACGATCCTGACCCGGACGCGGTTGCCAGTGCGCTGGCCATGAGGACCCTCTTGAGCAGGAACAAGCTGAGTGCACCCATCGCCACCTTCGGGAGGGTGACGCGGCCGGAAAACCTGGCCATGCTGAAATTACTCGATATCGAGGTCATCCAGATCGGGTGTGAGGAACTGGAGGAGTACAACCGAATCGTCCTCCTGGACGTCCAACCGTCCCATTTCCGGGAGGAACTTCCACCGGTCCACGTGATCATCGACCATCACCCCGAGAACGAGAACGCCGTCTGCCTCTTCAAGGATATCCGCCCCAATTATGGCGCGACTTCCACGATACTCCAGGAGTACCTGCATGCGGGAGATGTAAAGATCACCCAGAAGCTGGCCACGGCTCTCCTGTACGGTATCAAGACCGATACGCTCTTGCTGGAGCGGGAGGCCATCGAGAACGACCTCCGGGCCTTTTCCTTCCTGTATCCAATGGTAAACCACCGGCTGATTCGAAGGATGGAGAGGCCCCAGTTGCCCAAAGAGGACCTGAGTGTGCTCAGCAAGGCCTTTCACAAGCCGTCCATCGTGGAGGATGTCATCTTCGTTCATCTGGATGACCTGACCCGCGAGGACATCGTGCCGTACATAGCGGATTTTTGCCTGGAAGTGGAGGGAATCGAGTGGGCCGTTGTCTCCGGGGTCTATGATCGGAAGGTTGTGGTCTCGGCGAGGAACTACGGGACGACGCGAAGTGCCGGGGAGTTGATGCGGGCGGCCTTCTCCGCTTACGGGTCCGCCGGCGGACATCGTTCGATGGCAAAGGCTGTGATCCCCCTCGATGCCCTGAACGAGAAGGATGCCAAGGACCCGCAGCGTTTCTTGCGGAGGCGATTTCTGGAAGTCTACCAAACCACATTGAAGAGTCTACCGCTGCCTCGTCCCGTGGGAAAGAACGGAGGAAAAGGGGATTGACGGAAACCCGAATTCGGCTGGCGGCCGTACAGATGTGTTCCACGAATGACCTCGCGGACAACCTGAACAGGGCAAGTGAGAGGATCCGGGAGGCTGCCGACCGAGGGGCGGACGTGGTCGCCTTGCCGGAGAACTTCGCCTTCATGGGATCGGACGAGGAACGTGCTCATGTGGCCGAGGACCTGAATGGAGAGATCCTCGGGACGCTCAAGGCCCTTGCCCGGGAAAAGGCGATCAACATCCTGGGAGGGAGCTTCCTGGTCAAGTCCCCCGACGAATCGGACGGGCGGCCTTACAACACCAGCGTTTTTCTCGACAGGGAGGGGAATCTCGCGGCGGTCTACCACAAGATTCACCTTTTCGACGTCTCCCTGACGGATGGGGCGAGTTACCGGGAGTCGAAGCACATCCGGCCGGGGAAGGAACTCGTTACGGTCTGCCGGGAAGGGGCCACCTTCGGTTTGACGATCTGCTACGACCTGCGCTTTCCGGAACTCTACCGTGCTCTCGCCCGCAGAGGCGCCCAGATCGTGTTCGTGCCCGCCGCCTTCACTATGGTAACGGGCAAAGAGCACTGGATGCCGTTGCTGCAGGCGCGGGCCATCGAGAGCCAGGTTTACATGGTGGCGCCGGCCCAGGTTGGTCGTCACGATGCGAAGCGACAGACCCACGGGCATTCGGCGATCGTCGATCCCTGGGGTGCTGTCCTGGCCCAGGCGCCGGAGCGGGAGTGCGTGATCTACGCGGACTTTGATGCCGGGTACCTGAAGGAGGTCCGCCGCCGAATTCCCGTTCTCGAACACGAACGTCCGGACCTGTTCTCCTAGGCCTTAGCGGCCTAGTCGTAGGGGAAAGGGCAAAGGGTCAAGGCGAAAGGGATGGATCTAGTATGGACGAGTGAATCAAGTAGAGTTTCGCCATCAGCCTGTTACGAATGCCTCGTCAAAACGTCAACCGCCCCTTGACCCTTTCGACTTTGCCCTTTCGCCTGGGAGAATGAGTGCAACGGGTCAGATGGGCGTTTAGGGCTGTTAGAGGGCTGTATTGGTCCTGCGGCTCTCGTCGCCTTCGTCCGCAGGTTTCGCGTCTTCCTTGACACGCTTCTTGTGGTAGAGGGTTCTGCGGAGGCTGGACAAGCGGTCGACGAGCAGAACGCCATCCAGATGGTCGATCTCGTGTTGCAGGCAGATCGCGAGAAGGCCTTCCGCTTCAATCGTCGTCTCCTTGCCGTCGGGCAAGAGGGCTTCTACGGTCACGGACTCGAAGCGGTTCACCTCCACGAGGAGATCCGGGCAGCTCAGGCAACCTTCTTCGCTCTTCGTCTCTCCCTGCTTTTCTACGATCCTGGGGTTCACGAGCTTCAGGAGGGTGTCCCCCTCTTCACCGCGCTGTGCATCGACGACAATGAGCCGTGATCTTTCCCCTACCTGGGGGGCTGCCAGCCCAATGCCGCTGTTCAGATACATGGTCTCTGCCATGTCGTCGAGCAGGCGGCGGACCTCGTCGGTGATCGTTTCGACGGGCGCACACTCTCCTTTGAGAACCGGATCCGGGTACGCGCGGATCGTCAAACTGGACATGGAGATCGCCTTTCCCGTAGGTGCCGTCCACCCCTGATTCCCAGGGAGGGTCCCTTCGTTGTTCTTTTGATGTGTCCACCGAAAAAGGTGTCGAGAACCTCTTTCTATGACTGCCCTACTCTTCACGCACCGCGAAAAAGGTTCCTGACACCTTTTTCGGCGTCCGCGTGGTGCACTGGGCCTTCTGCTGTTCTTTTGATGTACCAAGTCGTCCGAATGGGTTTCATCGGTCGATTTTCGTGGCTTAGAAGATGTCATCCGAAGGGTCGGAACCCAGGCCGCCGCCTTCGAGTCCACCCCCACCCCCCGGGCCTTCGTCGAGGGCCTTGCCGGAGGCGATCTCGTCGGCCATCTGGTCGATTTCATCCTTGCTCACGTCCTCCCCGAGTTCCCCACCCATACGCTTCAGCCACCGGGCCATGCTGGCAGGATCGTTCTCGTCGAGCCCGGACAGATTGCTCGGGTCGGTCAAGGATTCGAGGCGTGCCTCTTCAGACTTGATCGATGTGAATCGGGAAATGAGGCGTTTCATCTTCGCGCTGCTGCAGTGCGGGCAACGAAGCGCGGATTCCTCTTCCGCCCTCAGGACCAGCACCTCGAATTTCTTCCTGCACTCAGCGCAGCGGTATTCATAGATCGGCATAGGTTTTGTTCCCCATTATCATTCGCCCCGACGGTTCAAGACCGAGCCCGCTCCCACGCCCGAGCCCGAAAACGGTTCGAAGCCGCGCTTGGTCCAGCAACCTATTATTAATGATCCGGTCTCGCCTAATGTCAAGTTCAAGGTGCCCGTCATCGATAGCCCCGCCACATAATCGTATCCCGCTTCCACATTTCGTCATCGGTGATCGGGTAGTTGATATTGTAGTGCAGCCCCCGGCTCTCTTTCCGGATCATGGCGCTGGCGATGATCAGGTCCGCCACGAGGACCAGGTTCCTGAGCTCGATCAGATCGCTCGTGACGAGGAAGTCCCAGTAGTACTGATGGATCTCTCCGGCAAGCGCATCGATCCTCCTCTTCGCCCGTTCGAGTCTCTTGTTCGAGCGGAAGATGCTCACGTAGTTTGACATGAGCCGGCGTATCTCGTCCCAGTTGTGGGAAACCACGATGGATTCATCGCTGTCGACCGCATGCCCGCTCGTCCAATGCGGAAGGGTGGGGTACGGCTCGTTTCGTTCCTTCCTCCGCAGGAGGGAGGCATCCACTGCGCGTTGCGCGAACACGAGGGCCTCCAGCAGAGAATTGCTGGCCAGCCTGTTGGCCCCGTGGAGTCCCGTGCAGGCGACCTCTCCGACAGCGTACAGGTCCTGTATGTCTGTCTGCCCGCAGGCATCCACCATGACGCCCCCGCAGGTGTAATGGGCAGCCGGGACCACCGGTATGGGTTCCTGCGTGATGTCGATCCCCAGCGAAAGGCATTGCCGGTGTATGTTCGGGAACCGGGATCGAATGAAGTCCGGATCGCGGTGGGTGATATCCAGGGTGACGTAGTCGTCTCCCCGTTTCTTGAGCTCCTTGTCGATGGCGCGTGCCACGATGTCTCGTGGGGCGAGACAGCCCTGGGGATGGTATCTTTCCATGAAAGAGGAGCCGTCCTGCAACCTGAGGATCCCCCCTTCTCCCCGGACCGCCTCCGAGATGAGGAAGGACTTGGCCTTTGGATGATACAGGCAGGTGGGGTGGAACTGAATGAACTCCATGTTCGCAACCCGGGCACCGGCCCTGTAGGCCATCGCAACGCCATCCCCTGTGGCGATGTCCGGATTGCTCGTGTACAGGTAGACTTTGCCTGTTCCTCCGGTTGCCAGTACCGTCGTGGGAGACACAAAGGAGTGTACGGTATCCTCCCGTATATCGAGAACGTAGGCCCCCCAACAGTTCTTCTCCCTGGGTGCGAGATCCCGGTCCCGGGGGTGGATGAACAGGTCGATCGCGATGTGATAGTCCCGAAACCGGATCCGCGGGTGCTCGGAGGCGATAACGAACAGCTTGTCGATGATTTCCCTTCCGGTGAAGTCGGAGGCGTGTAGAATCCTACGTTTCGAGTGCCCCCCTTCCAACCCCAGGTCGAACTCGTTCATCGGTGCGTTCTTGCGGGTCGTGAACTGTACACCGAGGCGAATCAGTTCCTCGATGCGGGAGGGTCCCTCGGAGATGACCGTTCGAACGACTTCCTCGTTGCAGAGATCGGCCCCTGCGATCATTGTGTCTTTAATATGCTCTTCAAAGGAGTCTTCCTTGCTCGAGACCGCCGCGATCCCGCCTTGCGCGTAGTTCGTGCTCGACTCTCTCACATCCTTCTTCGCGAGCAGGGTCACGGTGCCCTGCTCCGCTGCCTGGATGGCGAACCAGAGGCCTGCAATTCCCCCTCCGATCACCAAAAAATCGCTCTCATGCCGCATGATCTTTTCCTCCTCCAAATCCGGGTATCTTTATTAAATCAGAAAATGGGACGAACTGTAAGGGGTGGGTTTGACAAGGTTGGGGTCTTCTAGAATGATGGGGATGGACTTGAGCAAGGCCAAGCGACGAAGAACGGGAAGCCTGGGCGTGAAGCGGATCGCCTGCGTTGCGGTACTGATTGGGGTCTTATGGAGAGCTTTCCCCCCTGCTGCCGGGGGGGACATCTACTGGTTCCATGACGAGCAGGGCATCGTACACATGTCCAACGTGCCTGTGGACGCCCGTTTCCGGTTCAAGGAGAAGGAAAAGCGGCAGAAGAGCACCAAGGTCCTTTCCGGAAAGCGCAAGAGAGGTTATGATAAACTCATCGACAAGGTTGCGCGTACCGAGGGGCTGGATTCTGATCTTCTCCGGGCGGTGGTCGAGACGGAATCGAACTTCGATCCGAATGCGGTCTCCAAGAAGGGCGCCGTGGGGTTGATGCAGCTCATGCCGGAGACGGCTCGAGTCATGGGGGTGACTGATCCGTTCCATCCCGAGGAGAATCTGGAGGCGGGGGCTCGATATCTCAGGCGGCTGATCGATAAGTACGAGGGCAAGCTCACGCTGGCCCTGTCCGCCTACAACGCTGGGGAGAAGGCCGTGGAGCGATACAAGGGGATCCCCCCATTTACGGAAACCCAGGACTACGTCAGGAAGGTACTCAAGGCTTACGACAGGACAGCGGAGAAACGGCAGCAGGCAGCAGGGCAAGAAGGGGTTCACTAGGAAGATGGCAGTCCCGAAAGCGACGAAACGAATGAAGAGCGTGCCCAACATCCTGACGCTCTGCCGGATATTTACGGTCCCTTTGCTGGTTGCCCTGCTTTCGTTCCCGACTCCCTTGAACCGCGCCCTGGCCACTCTCCTGTTCATTCTGGCCTCGGTGACCGACTACTTCGATGGCTACCTGGCGAGACGGTACGAAGTCATCTCCTCGGTGGGGAAGCTTCTGGACCCGATGGCCGACAAGCTTCTGGTCATGGCGGCTCTTATTATGATCGTTGCCTGCCCGGAGGGGGAGGTTCCCGCCTGGGTGGTCGTGATCATCCTGGGCCGTGAGATCATGATCACCAGCCTCCGTGGGGTCGCATCGGCCCAGGGCGTAGTCATCGAAGCGGAAGAGCTGGGCAAATACAAGACCATCCTCCAGATCTTCGCGATTGTGGGCCTGTGTCTGCATTACACCTATCTTTCCATCGATTTCCATTTCGGCGGAATGTATTTCCTCTGGGCTTCCCTGGTCCTGAGCATTTGGTCGGCGATTGACTACTTACGGAAATTCTGGCATGCCGCGGTCCGATAGGAATGATGAACTCGGCCCACGGAGAGAACCGGGGGAGAAGCCTGCCGAACGTGGGGTTGACGACCAGGGGCCCCTTGCGTCGGCCCAGGCTCGTCACGCCGAGTTGGAGAAGATTCTTGGCTACACCTTTCAGGATCGCCGATTCCTCGAAGAATCCTTGACCCATCGCTCCCTGATGAATGAAATCCCGGAGGGCGGCCATCGTGACAATGAGAGGCTGGAGTTCCTGGGAGATGCGGTCCTCGGACTCATCATCGCGGAATGGGTCATGCAGGCCTATCCACAGGAATTGGAAGGGGAGTTGACGAGGCTCCGTTCCGCCCTCGTGAAAGAGAAGAAACTTGCAGAGGTCGCCAGAGGACTCAACCTGGGGGAGTTCCTCTATCTGGGCAGGGGGGAAGAGCAGATGGAGGGCCGCCGGAAGCGGTCGATCCTTGCCGATGCCTTCGAGGCGATCGTGGGCGCAATCTACCTCGACGGAGGGTTGGGGGCGGTTCGTGACTTCGTTCGACGCACATTCGGAACGCTTCTGGAGGAAGTCAAGACCAACCAGAGTCTGCTCACCGATGCGAAGACACGGCTCCAGGAGCTCATGCTGGCCTTGTTTCGAAGGTCACCGGTCTATGAGGTTGTTGAGGAGCGAGGGCCGGACCATGCGAAGACCTTCGTAATTCATCTTCAAATGAACGATCAAACGTTGGCTTGCGGTAAAGGCAGAAGCAAGAAAGAAGCCGAACAGGACGCTGCCGAACAATTCTTGAAACATCTGGAGAAAAACCCGCTTGGGCTGCGTTGATCCCATGACGGCTTTTTCGGTGCCATGGACCCGTCCCCGCCTTGGATTGCTCCGTTCTTCCTGGCTCATGTCGGATGTCCGCATCGCTGTGTTTTCTGCAATCAGTACCTGATCGCAGAGACCGCTTCCCCCCCCTCGCCCCTGGAAGTGGGGGAAGCGTTGAAGGCCCTCTGGCGTTCTCGAAGCCCTGAAGGGAAAAAGCGCCGGCAGGTCGCTTTCTACGGGGGCAGCTTCACCCGGATGTCCCTGGCCCGGCAGGAAGCATACCTCGATGTGTGCCGGCCGTATGTGAGGCGAGGGTGGGTGGATTCGATCCGGGTTTCCACGAGGCCGGACCAAGTCTCGGAGAGGCAGCTGGCCTTTCTCGCAGAACGAAGCGTGAGAACCGTGGAGTTGGGTGTCCAGTCCCTGTCCGATCGGGTCCTGCGGGCCAGCCGAAGGGGGCACACGGGGAAGGAGGCTCGAGACGCGATTCTGAGGGTCCGGGCAATGGGACTGGATGCAGGTGCCCAGATCATGGTGGGCCTTCCGGAAGACACCGGCACGGAGAGCCTGGAGACGGTGGAGGAGCTTGTAGGCCTGAAGCCGGATTTTGTGCGAATTTATCCCTTGCTGGTCCTGCGACAAACCGAACTCGCCGACTGGATGCGGAGAGGCGTTTACACGCCCCTTGGCCTCGAGGAGGCGGTCTCGCTCTGTGCGCGCATGCTCGAGAGGTTCGAGAGGGCCTCCATCCCGGTGATTCGAGTCGGCCTGCAGGAACAGGGGGGAATGGGGCGAGAGGGGGGGGATGTGATGGCAGGTCCCTACCACCCCGCCTTCGGACATCTCGTTCGGTCTGCCCTTTTCCTGAAGAAGGTGGTCGCGTCTCTTCCGCGTGAGATTCAGAGTGCGTCGACGGTTTGCCTCCGGATCCATCCCCACGATCGTTCTCTCCTCGTGGGGGACCGCAGGCAGAATCTCGGGAAGATACGAGATGTCATCGAGGACCGGGAGATCCGAATCGAGGAGGATCAGGGGATTCCCAGGGGTACGGTGGAGTGTGAGATAGAAGGTCAAAGGGCAAAGGAGAAAGGGAAAAGGGACCAGGGTTAAGGCCCCTGCCCCGCCACGGAGGAATGTGTAGTCGGGCACGGGCACGGAAGCCGGCAATGCCGGGGCAACAACTGAGCAGCGCGGGAGAATTCGATGGACACGGAAGGGTTGGGGCAGGAAGGGGAGGGCGATGTGGGGTTCCGTAGCGGCTTCGTCTCGATCGTGGGAAGGCCCAATGTGGGCAAGTCCACACTCCTGAATTTCCTATTGCAGGAGAAAGTCGCCATCGTCTCGGACAAGCCGCAGACCACGCGGAACACGATACGAGGCATCCTTACCTCCGAGGCCTATCAGGTCGTCTTCCTCGACACGCCGGGCATCCACAAGCCGAGGGATGAGATCAACCGGGTCATGGTGAGAATGGCTCTTTCGACGCTCCAGGAGGTGGATCTCGTTCTTTTCGTCGTGGAACCGGACGAATGGCTCGGCAAGGGGGACGAGTACATCGGAAAGATATTGGAGGAGGTGCAGACCCCGGTGTTCGTGTTGATCAACAAGATGGATCGTGTCCCTGAAGCAGAGCGGCTCGGGAGGATCCAACGCCATCGAGAACTCTATCCGGAGAGGCCACTCTTCCCGATTTCAGCGCTGAAGGGTGAGGGCGTGAAGGCGGTGCTTGACGAGGTCGTCAAGGAACTGCCCGAGGGACATCCCTACTTTCCAGCGGATCAGTACACCGATCAGCCGCTCCGCTTCCTGAGTGCGGAGATCATCCGGGAGAAGGCATTCCAGTTCACAGGAGAAGAAGTCCCCTACTCGGTGGCCGTGGAGATCGTTTCGTACAAGGAGGATTCGCAAAACCCGTCCGGGCTGGTTGCGATCGAGGCGAACATCCACGTGGAGCGGTCCTCCCAGAAGGGGATTCTCATCGGCAAAGGTGGCCAGATGCTCAAGAAGATCGGCACGGCGGCTCGCAAGGACCTGGAGGCCCTGATCGGTGCCAAGGTGTTCTTGAAACTCTGGGTGAAGGTCTCGAAGGGGTGGAAAAATGATCCGAAAAGGCTCTGGAACCTTGGATACAGGTAGTGCGGGGGGAGAGCCCGTGCTGGCGATCGTGGGTCGGCCGAATGTGGGAAAATCTACCCTCTTCAACCGTCTGGTCGGCGGCCGGAAGGCGATCGTAGAGGATACGCCGGGCGTCACGCGGGATACGAACCTGGGAGAGGTGGAGTGGGGCCACGCGCGCTTTGTCGTGATGGATACGGGTGGGCTCGACACCGCGGCTGCTTCGGAAGGGCTCCCCGACAAAGTGCGGAGGCAAATCCAAAAGGCCGTGGATCAGGCGGACGTCCTGCTCTTGATCGTGGACGGCAAGGTGCCCGTCCACCCTCAGGACCTCGACGTCGTCCGGATCCTGAGGAAGACGGAAAAGCCGATTCTGTGCGCCGTAAACAAGATCGACACGAATGCCCATACCGAAAACGTCTATCCTTACTACCGTCTCGGCCTCGAACCACTGATGCCGATAAGCGCGGAGCACGGAATCGGGGTGGGCGATCTGCTGGATGCCGTGGTGGAAAGGCTGCCCAGCCCGAGGCCGGAGAGTGCGGGGACAGTGATAGCGGAGCCGGTCAAGGTTGCCGTGCTAGGCAGGCCGAACGTGGGAAAGTCCACCCTCGTGAACAACCTCCTGGGGGAAGAGAGGCAACTCGTGGACGAAATGCCGGGCACGACCCGGGACGCCATCGATACGCCGTTTACCTGGCGAGGAATCCCTCACCTTCTCATCGACACGGCAGGCATCGGAAAGAAGGCCAAGGTGACGGTTACTCTCGATAAGATTGCCGTTATCAAGGCCCTCCAGAGCCTCGAGCGCTGCGACGTGGCCCTGCTGATGCTGGATGCGAACGAAGGGGTCGGCGTCCAGGATGCGCAGATCGGCCGCTACATCCTCGAGAAGGAGAAGGGCGTCGTCATCTTGATGAACAAATGGGACCTGGTGAGAGGGAAGGGGCGAAGCTCCCGCAAGACCCTCGAGCAGGTCTACGATCATCTGCCTCACCTGCGGTTCGCACCTATCGTTCCGATCTCGGCGCTTACGGGCCACAATGTGGTCAATGCGCTACGGTGGATTCAGCGGGTGGAGGAGGCTTGTCGGATGCGGGTCCCCACCGGAGAGCTCAACCGTCTCCTCGAGGAGGCGGTGAAGGCGCATTCACCCCCTTCAGAGGGCGCACGATTGAGGAAGCTCAACTACATCACGCAGATCAGGGACGCGCCGCCTACCTTCCTCGTGTTCGGCAACAGCGCCCGAAAGCCCGAGACATCCTATCAGCGTTACCTGATCAACCAGATCCGGAACCGTTTCGGCTTCAAGGGGGCCCCGCTGCGACTGCTATTCCGGAAGAAGAATTAAGCGAGGGACACGAGAAAGCCGAAGGTCAAAGGTCAAAGGTGAAAGGGTAAAGGAGTCTTGTAGGGGCGCTGAGGAGAACAGGACCTTGAGCGCTCGCTCGCTTTCCGGTCAGCAACAGGGTCTTTTACCTTTTCCCTTTCACCTACTTTCCTCCGAAGACCCACTCCGCAATTCCCAAATGTTTGTCGATCATGAACAGGATGAGGAGCCCCACCGCCACGGGGGTGAAGTACCGGGTGACAAAGAGCCAGGCCCGGTAGAAGGCTCGCGAGCCGCTTCCGTCGAGGAGTTGCCGATCTCTGACTTGCTGCTTGATGAACCAGCCGGCGAACAGGGCGATGAAGAACCCCCCGATGGGGAGCATGTAATTCGTGGCGATGAGATCGACGGAATCGAGGATCGGCATGCCCTGCCCCTCCTTGTCCTCGAGGAGGGTCACGTTTTCGAGCAGGTTGTACGAAAACGCAGAGAAGAGCCCGAGGACCCAGATGACCGTCCCCATGATCACGGTGGCTGTTCGTCTCGCCCATTTACGGTCGTCGATGAAGTGGGCCACCACGACCTCGAGGAGGCTGATGGCCGAGGTCAGCGCGGCGAAGGAAAGCAGGAGGAAGAAGGCCGTTCCGATGAACCTTCCCCCTGGCATCTGTGAGAACGCAAGGGGCAGGACCTGAAAGACCAGTCCGGGCCCTGCTGCCGTTGGGTCCAGGCCGTACTGAAAGACGATCGTGAAGATGGCGATCGAGGCAAGCAGGGCGATCGCTGTGTCGAGGAGGGCGACCATGACCGCAGAAGCCGGGATGCTCTCGTGGTCCCCCAGGTAGGACCCGTAGGTGATCATGGCGCCCATCCCCAGACTCAGGGTGAAGAAGGCGTGACCCATGGCCTCCAGCATCGGTCGCGGGGTGTATTCCCCGGCCGCGTTCGTGACCAGTTTGCTCCAGTCCGGAATAAACAGGTACCCCAGTCCGCCGGCTGCGTCCCCGGCCACCAGCCCGTAGACGACCAGGACCCCGAGGAGCACGAGGAGGAGGGGCATCAGGACCTCGATCCAGCGCTCGAGCCCTTCCTTGACGCCGAAGATTACGATTCCCATCGTGGCCGCCATGAAGACCGTGTGCCACACCGCCTGTTCCCAGGGGTTGGCAAGCATCTGGTTGAAGATTTCGTTGATCCTTCCCGGGTTGGCCTCGAGGTAGCTTCCGGCGGCGCTCTTGGTGAAATAGTCCACCGTCCAACCGCCTACGACGGAGTAATACGAGAGGATCACGAACCCTGAGGCAACGCCCAGGAACCCGACGGCCGTCCAGAACCTGTTTCCCCTGCTGATCACGCTGAAGGCCCCCACCGGATTCTTGCGGGCGTCTCGACCGATGAGGATTTCAGCGACCAGGATGGGGAGGCCGATCACCCCGATGCAGGCGAGGTACATCAGGACGAAGGCCCCTCCTCCGTACTTTCCGGCCATGTAGGGAAATTTCCATATGTTCCCCAGCCCGATGGCTGAACCGGCAGCCGCAAGGATGAACATGAAGCGGCTCGACCACATGCCGCGTGCAGGCCCATCCAGTCCAGTCCCTGGGTTATTCATCCTGGCCCCCGTTCCCAGATGCTGAAGGGTAAAGCCTCTGTAAGATTGGCTATTAGCCATTAGCTTTTAGCCCACCCCCATCGCCCCGTATTCACTGTGGCATCTTGGGGGAGGGGAGTTGGGAGCTAATAGCTAACAGCTAAGAGCCAATAGCTGTTAGCTTTTCCGCCCAAGGATCCGGATCGGTTTGTGACCCGGAAATTATGAGGATAGACGCGGGTGAAATCATACAAACCCTGATAAGGATGTCAACCAGCCGAGGTCTGTTTTTGGCCCCCTCCACCCTCGACTGTGAAATGGGATCTTGCTATACTGCAGCCCAAGGTGGCCTCTTGCTTTGGATGATTCGGTTCGATTTGGTTCGCTGATGGCCGCGGCCTGTCCAATGAGGAGGCCATTACTCGATTCGAGAGGGGTTTTCCTCAGAAGGGGGGCGCAGCAAGGAGGTGAAAAAGCATGGAATTTGACCCAAAGAAGATACCCGAAGCCCTCACTTTTGACGACGTCCTTCTGGTTCCGCAGCAGACGAGAATCCTGCCCCACGAAACCGAGCTTCGTACCCGGCTGACCCGGGACATTTACCTGAACATACCCTTGCTGAGTTCGGCCATGGACACGGTCACGGAGGCCCGTACCGCGATCACCATGGCGCAGGAAGGCGGCATCGGGGTGATTCACCGGAATCTCTCCCCGGAACGGCAAGCCCTTGAAGTGGAAAGGGTGAAGAAGTACGAGAGCGGCATGATCGTCAACCCGATCGACATGCACCCGGATCAGGTCCTTGCCGAGGCGCAGGAGGTGATGGAGAAAAACAACATCTCCGGCGTGCCTATCGTAGAGAACGATGCCCTCGTCGGGATTCTCACCAACCGGGATCTCCGGTTCGAGAAACGCCTTCAGATGAAGATCCGGGACGTGATGACAAAGGATCTCATAACAGCACCCGAGGGGACCAGTCTGGAACAAGCCATCGAGATCCTGCATGAGCATCGCATCGAGAAGCTGCCCGTGGTGGACAAGGATGGGAGGCTGAAGGGCTTGATCACGATCAAGGACATCGAAAAGGCCCGAAGATACCCGGATGCCTCGAAGGACACGATGGGGAGGCTGCTGGTCGGGGCCGCGATCGGCGTCTCCGAGGACCGGGAAGAGAGGGTGGAAAGGCTGTTGCGGGTGGGTGTGGACATCCTTTTTGTGGACACGGCCCACGGGCACTCTCTGCGCGTGGAGGAAACGGTAAGAGACATAAAGAAGAGTACCCCGGACGCCGTCGTGATTGCCGGCAACGTGGCTACCGGAGAAGGTACGGAGTACCTGGCCCGGGCGGGGGTCGACGCCGTCAAGGTCGGGGTCGGACCCGGTTCGATCTGCACCACAAGGATCGTGGCCGGGGTGGGCGTGCCCCAGTTGACGGCCATTATCGAGTGCCAGCGGGCTGCAAAGAAGCACGGGGTTCCGATCATCGGGGACGGGGGCATCAAGTACTCCGGGGACGTCGCAAAGGCATTGGCCGCGGGTGCCGAGACGGTGATGATCGGAGGCCTGTTTGCCGGCACGGATGAGAGCCCGGGAGATCTCTTTCTTTACCAGGGCAGGAGCTACAAGGCATACCGGGGCATGGGCTCGCTGGAGGCGATGAAGGAGGGCAGCCGGGACCGTTATGCCCAGGACATGGAGCAAGATGACGTGAAGCTCGTGCCGGAAGGGATTGTGGCCAAGGTTCCCTACAAGGGCCCGTTGTCGGAGAGTATCTTTCAGCTCATCGGGGGGGTCCGCTCGGGCATGGGCTATCTCGGATGTCGCAACATAGCTGAACTCCAGGAAAAGGCCCGTTTCGTTCGGATTACCTCCTCCGGGCTGAAAGAGAGCCATGTGCACGGCGTCATCATTACCAAAGAAGCCCCCAACTATCGCCTGGAATGAGCGAAAACCGATTGCCATGCCTTCGCAAGGCCATGATCCTGCCGTCCCGCCGGGTATCTTGCCCCGACACGTTGTACATACGCCCAATACGATGAATGCCCGCGGGTGATTGCCGGCAGAGGGGAGAAGATGAGCGAGAAAGGAAGCCTGAAGGGGTCCATCCTGATCCTGGACTTCGGATCCCAGTACACGCAGTTGATTGCCCGTCGGGTTCGGGAGCACCACGTCTACTGTGAGATCCACCCGTTCAACCTTTCCACGGAGCAGGTTCGCAAAATGGACCCGGACGGGATCATCCTTTCCGGGGGGCCTGCGAGCATCTACGACGAAGGGGCCCCGCAGGGGGACCCGGCCCTGCTCGAAGGCGATTGGCCTGTGCTGGGAATCTGTTACGGGATGCATTGGATCGCACAAGCGTCCGGCGGACGGGTCGCTCGGGGGGAGACACGGGAATACGGGGGCGCCGAGATCGTTTCGGAAGACGGAGGAGAGCTCCTGGCCGGGCTCGGTGGAGAGACCGGGCGGATCAAGGTATGGATGAGCCACGGCGACAGGATTGAGAAGCTGCCCCAGGGGTACCAAGTCCTGGCAAAGAGCCGGGGTGCGCCGGTTGCCGGATTCTATCACCCTGGCAAGAAGATCTTCGCCGTTCAGTTTCATCCGGAGGTACACCACACCCCGGATGGAAAGGAGATCTTGAGGAACTTCCTCTTCCGTGTGTGCGGGTGTGATCCGTCCTGGACCATGCACTCCTTTGTCGATCACTCTGTCCGATCTCTGAGGGACAGGATCAAGGATGGAACGGTGATCTGTGCCCTCAGCGGAGGTGTGGACTCATCGGTCGTGGCCGTCCTGCTCCACCAGGCCATCGGAGATCGGCTGCACTGCATCTTCGTCAACAACGGACTGCTTCGCCAGAACGAGGCCGAGAGGGTCCGGGAGGTCTTTGAAGGACATTTCAAGATCCCCCTCACCTATGTGGAGGCGAGCGATCGGTTCCTCGCGAAGCTGGAGGGAGTCGAAGACCCGGAACAGAAGCGGCGCATCATCGGGGAGGAGTTCATACGGGTCTTCGAGGAGGAGGCGAAGGGGGAGAAGGACGCCCGCTTCCTCGCCCAGGGGACCCTGTATCCGGACGTGATTGAGAGCATCTCGGTGAAGGGGCCCTCTGCCGTCATCAAGACACACCACAATGTGGGGGGACTCCCCGAGAAGATGGACCTCGACCTCGTGGAGCCCCTGCGGGAACTCTTCAAGGATGAGGTCCGGCTCGTGGGCAGGACATTGGGGTTGCCCGATGAGATCGTCCTCCGTCAGCCCTTCCCCGGGCCGGGGCTGGCCGTACGTGTCTTGGGAAAACTCACCCGTGAAAGGCTGGAGATCCTCCGCAGGGCGGATCGTATCGTGGAAGACGAGATCATACGGGCAGGCCTCTACGAATCGATCTGGCAGTCCTTTGCCGTGCTGTTGCCCGTGCGGACGGTGGGGGTCATGGGAGACGAAAGGACGTACGAGCACGTCATTGCACTCCGGGCCGTTCAGAGCCAGGACGGCATGACAGCCGACTGGGTGCGTCTGCCGTATGATCTCCTGGCAACCCTGTCGAGCCGAATCATCAACGAGGTGCAGGGCGTCAACCGGGTCGTGTATGACATCTCTTCCAAGCCTCCCAGTAC
>JAQYVQ010000526.1 GCA_030145435.1 Syntrophobacteria bacterium
TCGCTGTACGTCCACGGCAGGAAATGGACCCTCCTCTTCCTGGTGATCGGCTTCTCCCTGGGGCTCGCGTCCGAACACGTGGGCGCCACGTACGGATGGGTTTTCGGAAAGTTCCACTACCAGCCGGACCGGCTCATGCTCCTCGGCACGGTCCCGATCTTTACACCCCTGTCCTGGTGGCTAATCCTCTATTGCGCCTACAACACCACGAACCTGGTCGTCGGCAGCCTGGAGAAGATCGCGGGCAAGGGGCTGCGTCTTTCGCTGGCGGTCCTCCTGATGGCCGGCCTGGACGGGCTGATGGCAATGAATCTCGACATGCTCTTCGATCCGATCATGGTCTGCCCGGAACGCAAACGGTGGGTCTGGGAATTCGGCGGCAGCTATTTCAACATCCCGATCCAGAATTTCCTCGGCTGGTTCCTGGTCGGGTTCACGATCAGCCTGCTCATCCGTCTCTACGACGTCCGGACCGGCCGCACCGTCTCCCTCGGAAGGCGGTTCATCGACTACCTGCCTTCCGGCCTGTATTTCTGCATGTTTGCCCTGTTCGCCATGCTCAGCGTGGTCGACGGCTATCCGCAGTACGCCCTGGTCGGGTTCGCGGGCATGGTGCCCTTTGTTCTGCTGGCAGCCGTCCGGGCGATCCTCCTGCTCCGGGCCGCACCTGACAACTAACATCGGGGGACGAAAAAACCGACACCAAGGTTGGGGGAGTGCATCTCTATGGAACAGACAAAGGCTCTCGATCCGGGCGCCGGGAAGGAGAGGGAACACACCCTGACGGTGTGCTACAGGCTCCTTTCGGATGCGATCATCGACCGGCTCAAGCGGAAGGAAGCCAATTCCCTCATCACCAACTTCATGCTCCTTCTTGCTTTCCACTTCGGGGTTGCGGACATCGTCATCCGGATGGCGGTTACCTTTGTCCTGAATGTCCTCGTCTACTTCATCAATGATTTCATCGACGTGGACATCGATCTGGCCAACGAGAAGAAGGACCACACCAAGGCGTTGTACATCAAGGAGCACAAGAGAACCGCCTTTGCCCTCATCGTCTGCGTGAGCGCTGCCCTGCTGACCCTGACCCTGCTGTACAGCCAGAGCGTCTGTCTCGGTGTGATCCTGGCCCTGCTGATCATCTTCCTGTACACCGACTACTTCAAGAACATGGCCTATTTCGACGTCATCGGCTGCTTCGTCTGGGGGGTTGCGATGGCGTGGCCGGCCATTCCGGATTTCTCCCCCCAGGGGATCAAACTCATCCTGCTGATCGGGCTCTTTACCGCCTCCTTTGAGGTGGTCCAGTGCATCAAGGACTACGAGTCCGACAAACAATACGATCTGAGAACCACGCCCATCGTGATCGGTATCCCCAAGGCCTTCCTGCTCGCTCGATCGATGTACGTGCTCGCGACGGTTTACACCGTGTTCGTCCTGGGAGAGATCCAGGGGATTCTCCTGCTGGTGCCGATGTTCTTCAGCACGGACCAGGAAATGGACACGTACTGGATGAAGCTTCGGGTGGTGTACGGGATCGTCTGGATTACCATCATGGCGCGGCTCTTCTTCAGCTGGTATGCTGGGTAACGACGAGAACGAATCGATACGGGGTCCTGATCCAAACATGAACCTCACGGAAATCCGAAAGATCGAGCACCTGGACATATGCCTGAGGGAAGCGGTCGAGACGGGCGATCCGCTCTTCGAGGATGTGCGTCTCGTGCATCAGTCCCTCCCGGAGACGGATCTGGAGAAGGTGGATACCTCCTGCGAGTTTCTCGGCAAGAAGCTCGATCTCCCCCTGATGATCGCGGCCATCACCGGAGGCTGCGAAGAGGCCGGGCGGATCAACGAGGCGCTGGCACAGGTTGCCGAGAAGAAGGGACTCGCCTTCGGGGTGGGGTCCCAGCGGGCCATGATCGAAAAACCTGAGCTGACACAGACCTTTTCCGTCCGATCCGTGGCCCCCTCCGTCCTGCTCCTGGGCAACATCGGAATCACGGCATTGAAAGAGGTCTCGCCCGAACGGGTGGCGCAGGCGGTCGAGGCGATCGAGGCGGACGGCCTCTGCGTACACATCAACCCTGCCCAGGAGATCTTCCAGAACGAAGGGGACGATGACTTTTCGGGTTGTGTGGACGCTCTGGCCAGGCTGTGCGCCGCGGTCAGGTTCCCGGTGGTCGCCAAAGAGGTGGGCAACGGGATCAGCAGGGAGGCCGCGGAGCTTCTGAAAGGAACCGGCGTACGCGCCATCGATGTGGGCGGCCTGGGCGGGACGAGCTGGACCCTGATCGACAGCCTCCGGTCCGGCAAAGACTCCTCACGCTACAGGGAGTGGGGGATCCCGACAGCAGCGGCCATCCTCGAGGCAAAGGGGGCGAGTCTGCCCGTCATCGCCACCGGCGGTCTGCGGAACGGCCTCGACATGGCCAAGGCGATCGCCCTGGGAGCGGATCTTTGCGGGATCGCCCTGCCCTTTCTCAGGGTCCTCGCCAAAGACGGAATCCCGGGGGTAGAGAAGTACGTGGACGGACTCGAGCGTGATTTTCGTCATGCCATGTTCCTGACCGGGTGCAAGAACGTGGAGAAGCTCAAGAACAAGAGTGTCATCCTGGGGGCAGGGTTGAAAGAATGGGTCGACCAGAGGAATCTTGACGGCTAGCGCATCTTGAACATCCAGACTTCCCGGACAAACCGAGTACGATGAAATTCCAGCTCCGATGCCCTTCGATCCGATGGATTCTCTCCTGGGTGCTCATCCTGGGCCTGTTTCTCGAACTGAGCCTGCGGCTCGTGACCGCGTGGAAGGAGCCCAAGGGGAGGTTCATGTGGATGCTCAGTCGGAACAGCCTGCAAGAGATGGGGCAGAGAGATGGGTACCGGTTCTTCACGGGAAGGAAGAATCAACGTGTTGAATACGGCAACATTCGAATCGATTTCAACAACCTCGGATACCGATCCACACAGCCGGAGATTCTCCCCAAGGGAGAGGATCTGTTCCGGATCGCCTGCTTCGGGGACTCGGTCACGCTCGGACAGGACCAGAATGAGTACGAAAACACGTGGCCGGGCGCTGTCGAGCACCTTGTGAACGACCCGCCCCTGTCGAAGAGGGTGGAGGTCCTGAATTTCGGGATGGCCCACTACACGTACACCACCAACCTGGTAAATCTCGTCCTCATCGGAGAGTACATACAGCCGGACATCGTGGTGTTCCTGATCGGCCCGAACGACTTCGTCTGCCTGTACACCCGGGAGTACGAGCCGGACGGAAGCCATGACGGCCAATGGCTGCTCCCGGTGGCCGATGCGACCTGGGGATTTCACCCGATCGGCAACATCCTGAAACACAGCCGCGTCTGCAACCTTGTCTACGGCTCGGCGGGCCGGTTCCTCGTGTTCCTGGAGGCAACGAGGCTGTTCAATTTCGGGCTTTCAGAGGAAAACCTCCCGCCCCGCCTCGAAAAGATGGCAGACCACCTGGCCACCCTGTGCACACTGTCCAAAGCCCTGGGGGCCACCCCGGTCCTGTGCACATATATATATGACAAAAAGAGGCTGCTCGAGATCCGGGGTGAAGAATTCGTTTCCGTGCTCGAGGACGTGGATGACACCCTCCGGGAGGTGGCAAAGGAGAAGGGGGCCATCCTCGTGGAGGCCAACGATCAGATGAAAGACCACCGCGAGTATTTTCTGGACGATTTCCACCTGAGCGCCCACGGGGGAAGAGCCTTCGCTCAGATTCTGCTGAAAGGGCTCAGGGATCACGACCTTCTGCCGCCTGGGGGCTCCACCGTCCCGGCGCAAACAGCATCGACGGACTGATCGGCCATGCTCTTCAACAGCACTGCATTCGCCATGTTCCTCCCCGCCGCGGTCGCCGGGTTCTGGTTTCTTCCCTTCGGGTTCCGGAAGTGGTGGCTCCTGGGGATCAGCTACCTCTTCTACATGGGTACGGTCCCGGAGTATGCTTCCCTTCTGTTTTTCGTCACGGTCGTCAACTATGTCACCGGGCTGGGGTTGGACCGGTGGCCTTCGAGACGGAAGGTGTGCATCTGGATCTCGGTCGCCCTGAACCTGGGCCTCCTGGGGTACTTCAAGTACGCGAACTTCCTCCTGCACACCTGCACGAACCTGGTCCGGATGCTGGGGGGCGCAAGGGAGTTCGACGCCCTCGAGATCCTGCTCCCTGTGGGCATTTCCTTCTACATCTTCATCGGGATGAGCTACTCCATCGACTGCTACCGGGGCAAGTTCAAGCCGATCAGGGATTTCTCGCTGTTTGCCGGTTTCCTGTCCTTCTTCCCGCAGCTCCTCGCCGGCCCGATCGTGCGGGCGGGCCAGCTCATCCCTCAGCTTCGTACACCGGCCCCCTTCCGGCGAGATCTCTTCGAGGAAGGGCTGCGCCTGCTTCTGGTCGGCCTCTTCAAGAAGGTCCTGCTGGCGGACAAGCTCGCACCGATTGTCAACCGGGGGTTTTCCGACATTCCCAACCTTGCCGGGCTGGATGCATGGGTCTCCGCCCTGGCTTTCACCTTCCAGATCTACTTCGATTTCTCCGGGTACACGGACATGGCCCGGGGATGCGCGAAGCTGTTCGGCTATGAGCTCCCGGAGAACTTCCGGCTGCCCTACCTGGCGAGGAATCCGAGGGAATTCTGGCGGAGGTGGCACATCACCCTGAGCACGTGGCTGCGGGACTATCTGTACATCTCGCTCGGCGGCAACCGGCGCTCCAAACACCGGATGTACACCAACCTGATGATCACCATGGCGCTGGGCGGCCTGTGGCACGGAGCAGCATGGACATTCTTCATCTGGGGCGTCTATCACGGTCTGCTCCTTGTGATTCACCGGAAGTTCCTCGAGTTCTGCGAGGCCGTACCCTCGCTGGAGGGGTTCCTCGAAACGCGCCTCGGCGAGGCGGTCTCGGTGGCAACGACCTTTCTGCTCGTAACGCTGGGCTGGGTGTTTTTCCGTGCCGACACCTTTCAGGACGCACTCTCCGTTCTTGCAGCCATGGCCACCCCCTTGCGGCCGGGACCGGTCACAGAGATGCTGCTCGATTCCCGTGTGTCCATCTTCGCCGCCTGTCTCGTTCTGTACCACGCCTTACGCGTTTCCCTGAGACGATTTACAGGTTTCACCCCGTTCATCCGTCGAATCTGGACCTATGCGGCCGTGGGCGGTGTTCTGCTTTCGGTGATCTATTTCACGAACTTCTATCCGGGAAAGGCCGAGGAGCATCCCGAGCCTTTCATCTACTTCCAGTTCTAGCAGGTTGTGAATGGGGTATAAGAGAGGAAAAATGGATTCTCCTGTGGACCAACAAGAAAAACCGGCTGGACACAAGGTGCGGATCGCGTGGTGGAAATGCGTAGTCGCCTTGCTCCTCATCCTGCTCCTCGGGGCAAGCCTTCGCTTCTACCGGATCACGGAACTGGAACCCGGAATACAGGATGAGGCAACCTATCTCCTCGAGGCCCGTTTTCTTTCGAGTTTCTGCGCAGCGGTCTGGGACAGCGCGAAGCTAGTCGTGAAGGAGAAGATGTCAGGGGAAGACTTATGGAAAAGGGGGGAACAGCTTCCGGGCATTCGGGAACGAACCCGGGGCCTGCCCCCTCGATACGGACGCATCCTCCACGACACGTTTGTGGCGGCCGGGAATCTTCTGGCGGGTGAGCGCCCCTACATCGGAAACGTGGTAAATGCAATCTTCGGCACCCTGACCATCCTGGCGGTCTTCTTCCTCGGCAGAACGATGTACGACGATCGTACCGGCCTGATTGCTGCACTGATCTTCTCGGTGATGGGTTACCACATCCACTACTCCAGAAGCTGGCTGGCCGAGGCGGACACGATGTTCTTCCTGGTCCTTGCCTTCTTCTTCTACTACAGGAGTCGTTTCCGATATCCCGAACTCTCCCAGAAGGACCTGGCCCTGTGCGGGCTCGTGCTCGGCATCGGATTCACCGTGCACAACCGATGTATCGTCATCTTCGGCCTGATCTTTCTGCTGGATCTGCTTCTTTTCTGGAGACCGGGCGGCATCGCGCGGTCCGTCAAGCAAATGCGCATCTTTCTACTGACCGGTTTCTTCCTTCTCCCCTCCTTTCTCTGGGAGTTCTTCTACCATCTGGTTTTCATCATCTTCCGACGTCTCCAGATCCCGATGACGACGCCCACCTTTCTCGAACAGGTCCTCTACGGCTTCTGGCACTCCCTGCTGTGGGGCTATGTCTCTGAAAACTTCCGCCTCGCAGGGTTCCTCACCTTCCCCTACCTCTACCAGCACATGAACGGGATCCTCGCCCTGTTGCTTCTCGTTGCGGGCCTGTACCTCGCCTTTCGGCGTCGCTCCCTTGCGGACCGGCTCCTCGGGGCATGGTTTGTCTTCCCCTTCGTACTCTACAGTGTCACCACTGCGGGCCTGACGCGTTTCTTCGCCCTGATCCTGCCGCCGGCCGCCATCCTTTCCGCAGCGGCCTTCTTTTCGGTCCCGGGAAACAAGGGGGGGATGTCCCTCTGGACTCGCAGGGTTCAACCTGCCGTCCTCATCCTGCTTGTGATCACAGGCGTCGCCTACAGTTGGGCCCGTGTCCTTCCACCCGCGTCCGGATACGCGAAGGCGATGGCATTCCTGAAGGACCAGGACACCACGCGGCAGATCGCAACGGGAATGCCCCTGTGCCAGGTCTATGTGGGCGTGGACAACGTGAAACGGCCACCGGAGAGCCTGGAGGAACTCGAGGCGCTCTACCGGGAAGGCTTTCGGTACTATGTGATCGACTACAATCGTATCATCTACACCTACTATCAGATGAACCGCGTGGAGGTCATGGATCAGATCACGAAGAGGCTGGATCCTGTCTCCTCGACCCAGAACGATTTCATCGGCAGGCCGCAGAACAGCTTCGAGGGCAATCTCTACTTCTGGAAGACCCTTGCCATGATGAAGAAGGGAAGAGAGCAGAAGATGGATCAGATACGAATCTTTGATCTGGACGAGTACTTCAGCGAGGATTGACATTCCCTCTCTTTTGTGGCTATCTAGAAGGTTGTCGAAGAACCCGCCATGAGGAGGCTCTGAGGAAGATGCCGTCAGAAAGCAAGCAAGCCCGGGAGAAGCAGAAGCAAACCTATCAGGGCGCCGTCAAGAGTCGGCGTAACCTCCTGGTCGAGAGAGGGGTGGACAAGGTCCGGATTCCGAAGGACCCGCACCTCAAACACTTGCAGGCGAAGCTGCGCAAGACCACGAAACGGCTCAACGCCCTGGCGGCCCTCGAAAAGCAGAAGGAGGAGATGGCCCTCCGCAAGCAGCAGAAACTCGAGGCGAAAACAGAGGAAAAGCCTGCGGATTCCCCTGAGCAGGGCAAGAAGAAGGAAAAAAAGGAAAAGAAGAAGGAAGTCTCCTGATCTGTCTGCCCCCACCCCGTATAGCGGATAGCACTAGAATTTCTACAGATTGAGCCCGTTCTCCTCCTGAACTCCCTCTCCACCTCTCCATCCAGCGTAAGGGTGTGGTCGTGCGCATCCGACAGGTTGATATGGAGTTGGAGGTGGGCTTACGACTATTTCTTCGCCTTCTTCGTGGCTCTTTTCTTCGTCTTTTTCGTCACCTTCTTTGTTGCTTTCTTCGTCACCTTCTTCCGGGCCTTCTTCTTTGTCTTCTTCTTCGGCTGGGCGTCGGCTGCCAGCTTGAACAGGCCCGGCTTCGGCCTGCTGAACAGCCCCTTGTCGTTCCTGTACATCATCACCCGGACTTGTGCCTTGAAGTCCTTTGTCCTCGTCTGGTAGTTCTTCTCATTGAGCAGGGCATCACAGATGTCGTTGATCTTCAGCTGCCTCTTCTTCTCCTTCAGAATCTCGACGATGAGGGATGAAAGAGAAGGCTGGGCGATCCTTTTCCGTCTCGCCTTCCTGACTCCCTTCTTCTTGGGTCGACCGGGCGACGTCACCGCCTTCGGCATGCCCAGGGACTCGATCTGCTTGACCACAGAGGCGAGCTCTTTCTCGAGGCTCTTCCTTCTCTTCTCGAGCCTTTCGATCTTTTCCTTCACCGGAATCGCGTTCTTCAGTTCCTCCACGGTCACGGCTTCCAGCAAGGCGACCAGTTCTCCCTTCTTCATGGTGTTCTCCTTTCCCCGGTTGTTCTGTGCTGGCGGTCGACTTGCCCCTTCCGACACTACAAGTCACCGACACATTCGCGCCTGTTCGCGCCATTTCATTAGATGTATCATCTCTATCGTCGGGTTGCAATCTTCCTGCATGTTATCGAAGCATTCTGTCGAAGCACTCTTTCTCGAGATGCATCGAAAGGTCCAACACCTGGTTGACCATCCACTTCATATAGGCGTTCACCGACTTCTTCGTTCCGCGAATCGCCAGGGTGCTCCCGGACACCAGTTGTCTCGCCCTTTCGCGGACGACTTCCATCAGTTGTTCATGGGGCACCACATGGTTCACGAGACCGATGCGGAATGCTTCCTGGGCATCGAGCATGTCCCCTGTCATCAGTAGTTCTTTCGCACGGTTCACACCCACGAGCAGAGGCCATATCACGGCACCACCATCGCCTGCCACGACACCCACCTTGACGTGTGTGTCTCCGAGGCGGGCCTTTTCCGATGCATAGACGATGTCGCAGAACAGGGCCAGGGTGACGCCCAGGCCTGCGGCAGGCCCGTTCACGGCGGCGAGAATCGGCTTGTCCACCTCCAGGATGTTGACGATCAGCCTGCGCGCCTCCCAGAAGATCTGCTGCATGGTCTGTTCGAGATCCTCTCCCTTGAGAAGACCGCCGCCGACGTCGCCACCTGAACAGAACCCTCTTCCGGCTCCGGTCAGGATCATCACATGCGCTTCATCGTCTCTCTCGAAATCAGCATACATCTCCACGAGCTCGGTATGCAGCTTGGCGTGGACCGCATTCAAAGACTCAGGCCTGTTGAGCGTTGCCGTAAGGATCTTTTCCTCCCTTTCGAACTGAATGAACTCGTATCCCTTGTAGTCAACCATGTTCTCTCCTCCTCTCTTTGTGCTATCCCCTGTTCCGAATGAGATTCGTTTGGATTCTGTGTCGCTCATCCCAGCTGCCTGGGGACGGCTTACAAAACATACAGGGAAGAACGGGGGGATGACAAGCCCAAAGATTCTTAAAACCTTTTGGTGCCCTCACCCGTTCTTACTTGCAACAGGGAAAACAGGAAGGTTCCTGGCATTTGCATCCACGACAACGTCGCAAAGGGAGGACGAAAAACCATGAAGATTCATCAAAGGACTTTCAGGTTGTTTTCCGGTCTCTGGCCGGTTCGGTTGCTGGCGGCTACTATCTGTCTACTCCTGGCTGTTCCGGGTTGGGCTTCGCCCGAGTCGGAATACGAAGAAGGCTCCGGGCACATGATCGCCGTCCCTGAGGGAGAAGAGAACTCCGTAGTACTGCCGTTGAAACAGACCCGCGTGAAGGCCCAAATCGCAGGCCTGGTTTCGACCGTTGTGGTCGCCCAGGAGTTCGAGAACCCCTACACGACACCGATCGAGGCGGTGTATGTGTTTCCTCTCCCTCATCATGCAGCGGTCTACGGGATGAAGATGGTCATCGGAGACCGTGTGGTCGAGGGCATCATCAAGCCTCGAAGCGAGGCGCAGGAACTCTATCAGCAGGCGAAACAGCAGGGAAAGACCGCCTCCCTGCTCGACCAGGAGAGGCCCAACATCTTCACCCAGTCGGTGGCCAACATCCTTCCCGGAGACAAGATCCTCGTGGAGCTTTCCTATTTCCAGGACCTCGACTATGAGCAGGGGCAGGTCGAGTTCGTGTTCCCCACGGTCGTCGGACCCAGGTACATCCCGGGCCACGCCTCGGGACTAACCGGGGAAGGGTGGTCGGAAGACACGACCCGTGTCCCGGATGGCTCCCGGATCTCTCCGCCCCTGCTGCCTCCGGGGGTTCGTTCCGGTCACGAGATCGAAATCGAGGTACACATGGACACGGGCGTGCCCTTCCGGGACCTGGAAACCCCCAGCCACGCAATTCAGGCGGACCGTCATGGGCCCTCCCGGGCGACCGTCACACTCGCTCGCCGCGACCAGATCCCGAACAAGGACTTTGTCCTCCGCTGGAAGACGAGCCCGGAGGGGCCCGTTGCCGGGTGGGTGACCCACCACGACGACCTGGGCGGCTATTTCCTGTTGATGCTGGAGCCGGAGGCCCGGATACCAAGGACGGAGACCGCTCCCAGGGAATACGTCTTCGTGGTCGATACCTCCGGGTCGATGAACGGGTTCCCTCTGGACCAGTGCAAGCGGCTGATCGAAAGATGTTTGAAGGATCTGGATGAAGAAGACAGCTTCCAGGTCATCCTCTTTGCCGGCAGTGCCTCCACCTTCGCGCCTGCCCCGGTCCCTGCTACGCCTGCAAACATCCGCAAGGCTATGGAATACGTGAAAGGCGCCCGAGGCGGAGGTGGGACAGAGTTCCTTCCGGCTCTGGAGAAGGCCTTGAAACACCCGGTGGATCGAGACCGGTCCAGGATCGTCCTGTTCCTGAGCGACGGCTACATCGGCTACGAGACCCAGGTGTTGAAATACATGGACGAGAACCGAGGGGCCGCCAACCTCTTCCCCATGGGTATCGGCACCAGCGTGAACCGGTACCTCATCGATGCCATGGCCCGGATCGGCCAGGGCAAACCCTTCTATCTTCGGCCGGACGAGAATCCGGAAGATACGGTCGGTAAGTTCTTCGAATACGTGTCCCGTCCCTCGGTCACGGGCATCGAGGTCAATTTCGAGGGCCTGCCGGTCTATGCCCTCTGGCCGGAGAAGGTCCCCGACCTGTTTGCGGGCAGGCCGGTAACACTCGTCGGAAGATTCGACAGTGGGGCAAGCGGAAAGATCACCCTCACGGGTTGGCTCGCGGGAAGGCGATGGAGACAAACCCTGGAGGTGGAGTTGCCGGACGAAGAGCCTGCGAATCCCGGCCTGCCCCTCTTGTGGGCAAGGAAGCGGATCGAGACAGTGAGCGACCGTCTCGCGATCGGGGACCTGCAGGAGGAGGAGGCCAAAGAACGAATCACGGAACTCGGCCTTCGCTACAGCCTGATGAGCGCCTACACGAGCTTCGTTGCCATCGATTCCGAGGTGCGCAACCCGGGTGGAGAGGGCCAGACCGTGAGTGTTCCGGTCCCCCTGCCGGACCAGGTGAGCCCCCTGGCCGCTCCGGGCCATGCATACGTAACCGGCAAGGCCGTGAAGTACTCGGCCCCAATGTCCTCGAACGCGTTTCTTTGCCGAAAGCAAGCCGTGCCACCGTGCGCAGGCATCGGTAGGGAAGGAAGGGCCGGGTCGCCCGGATCTTCGGCAGACGCAGCCTTGCCCGTTGAGCTGGAGGAAGAAGACAGCAAGGAAGACGACACAGAGCCCGGTATCCGGGAGATCCGAATCCGAGGGACCCTCAATGAGGAGGATGTGCGAACGGTGCTCGAGGCCGCCCTGGAGGCGTGGGCCGACGACGAAGACCTGGCGAACATCATTGGGTCCCTGACGCTCGCCCTGGTCGTGGACGCAGACGGCAAGGTTGCCCGCGCATGGGTCCAGGACAAGGGGGCCCTGGACGAAGAGGGCCTGCGCGTGCTCCTGGAGCATGCCCAGGATCTATCCTTTCCCAAGACTCAGGCACGTTCGACCGTCTACGTAGACCTGTCGTTCTGATGTGCATTCATTCGGCTGCAGGACAAGCATCGTCAACCTACACCTCAGCCTCTCCCCTGAACGGGGAGGGGCTGAGGCCCATTTAAGGAAAGCCCTTGCAACGGAGTCCCGGTGTGACATATCTTTTCGGCTATCCAGAGGGTTCGACATGATGACCCTGGCCGCGCCCGCCCTCCATCACGATTCCTCTCATGGCTGGAGACCCCCGTTGGTCGAACGAAGCGACGAGCAGCTCATGCTGGCCTTTCAGAAGGGGGACACCCGGGCCTTCGAGATGCTCTTGACGCGGCACGAGAAGGGCGTTTACGGATTCGCGGTGCGTATGCTGGGGGACAGCATGCTGGCCGAGGAGGTCGCCCAGGAGAGCTTCCTTCGGATCATCCAGTCGGCCTCGAGATACAGGGCAAAGGCCACCTTTCGGAACTACCTCTACCGGATCGCCCGCAACCTGTGTATCGACCTCCTGCGCAAGAGGCCCAGAGAACCTCGCCCGCCCGACCTGGACGCAGGCTCCCCGGGCACGCCGGAGGGGATCCCGGACGGAAACCCGGGTCCGGAGAACAACGTTGAGGCGGCACAGCTACAATTCGCAATTCGCAGGGCCCTCGCCACCCTGCCGGCGGATCAGAGGGAGGCCTTCCTGCTCAAGGAAGTCAAGGGCATGAAGCTCCAGGATGTGGCCGCCATAACCGGTACGAACCTGAACACCGTGAAGAGTCGTCTCCGCTATGCCCTGACTCGACTACGAGAACATCTCACCGAGCAGGGAATCGGGAAGGAGATGGGGTCATGAAATGCAAACTCTGTGAGGACAGGCTCCTCGAGTACCTCTATGGCGAGCTCGGCGAAGAGGATGCGGCTGCCATGGAGCAACACCTGGAGGCATCCGAGGAATGCCGTCGAGAATACGAGGGCTTTGCGTCCGTCCAGGACACCGTTGCCAAGGCGGACGAGGAAGGGCCGTCTCCCGTGCTGCACACCCGTGTCATGGGACATGCGGAAGAAGCCGGCCCTGCCAGGCGCGCCTCTTGGGCATGGATGTTCCGGCCGGCAGTGACGACAGTTGTCATCGGGGCAATCGCCGCCGGCGTCTACTTCACCTCCCTCCGACACAAGCCCCCGAGCCTTCTTGACGAAAGAACCCTTTCCGAGGAATCCCTTATCGGAAAATCGAAACAACGAAGCACGCCTCCGTCCTCCATGGCCAAGGTCGACGCACTCAAGAAGGAGGCAACGGAGAAAGGCTTTCTCGCCAGGCTTGCGGAACCCCCCGCCACCATCGAGCAGGAGGAGGCGGCTCCGGAATTCTCCGAGGTCCCGGAAAAGAAGGCATCGGTGAGGGTCACACCCCCCTCAGGGAGGCGAGACCGGTTCATGGCAACAAACTCGTTGGACGAAGAGTTTGCCCCGGCGCACGCGCGTAAAGGAACGGACGCCATGCCGGCCGAGGAAGACCGCGCAGTTGCCGGGGGAATGGAAACAGCGCCTTCCCCCACCTATGAATCCCGGGCAATGCCCATGGCCCTGTCGGCCTCCCCGGACCGAGACCTTGCCTATGAAAAGGCACCGGTCCCCCAGGCGATCGCGCGGGCCCTGGACCTTGCTTCGGAGGGGCAATGCGATGAGGCCGGGCAACAGGTCGAGACCTACACAACCGATCATCCCAAAGAAGAGATATCCGGCGCCGGCTGGCTGGAGATAGCCCGCTGCTACGAGAAGAAAGGGGACACCAAGGCTGCAAGGGAGATGGCGGAAAAAGCTCTCGAAATTCCCGCCTACGAATCAGAGGCCCGCGCCCTCCTCGCCACCCTCCCCCCCTAAGGGGTCAAACCTACACATTTGACAAAGACAGCCTCTTCGAGCGTGCCAAAGGCGTCAGGCGATCCATTTAAGAATCGTTGTCCTCAACCAAACTGGTTATCTTTGCCAACACCTCTCTTACCACTTCCTTCGGGGCTCTCGAGATTCGTTTTGCCTGCCTGACTCGCCAATCAAGGCTCTTGATCTGATCAGAGAGAATGGCTCCGGACGCCTTGCCTTCAGGAGGCAAAAGGACTTCGAAAGGATATCCTTTGATGTGTGAGGTGATCGGACAAAAAAGCGCGAGGCCTACCTTCTGATTGTATGGCTTGGGAGACACGACCAATGCCGGACGATGTCCCGCCTGTTCGTGGCCGGCCTGTGGGTTGAACTGAAGCCAGACAACATCACCTCGTTCGGGAATGTAGCGTCGAGGCATCACCACGCCTCTCGTCCAACCGGTTCCCCCGTGCCGATCTCATCGTGGAGATTATCCTCTCGGACCTCGGACAGAAGATCGTCCAGTTCGTATCTCGCGGGGTGAACCTTCTGAATGACAAGGTGATCCCCCTGAACCGATATGTCGACGGCAGAGCCTTCTTCCACGCCTGCTTCTTGGGCAAATGACTTCGGGATCCGCAATCCCAAACTGTTGCCCCACTTCCGTATCTTCGTAACCATGGGAATCCCTCCGTATATACAATGAGTATACAGCAAAGGCCTCGTTCTTACAACCCCCACGCCTTCCTCGCCCCCTCCTCCCAGGGGGTCAGACCTACACATTTGACAAAGACAGCCTTTTCACAATCTTTGTGACCAGAATTCGAAGCTTCCTGTCATCTTCTTGCCTAATCCGGATTCTTTGACTCGCCTGACTTACCCCGGATTCGGTCACACCGAACCGTTCGCCTATTTCCTTGAGTCCCCTTCCGCTATAGCGATGGCATAAATGAAGCTTGACCTGTCGAGCCAGTTTTTCATCTGATCGAACGAATGCATCAACCACTTGTACGATGTAACCCAGCTCCGGCCTGTCCGTTAGATCTCGGACGCTCGGCAACTCCCTGTCCGGACGCTTATCTCTAAGGAACTTGTTCTTGATTTCATCAACAAACTCCTCGCTGCCCAAAATGACTGAATGGGAAACCCTAGCCACCCGGCCTTCATCCTCCCGATTCGCCGACGAGAAAACAAAGCGACGATACGTCTTCATGGCGGATGTCAATTTGGTATCGAAGTAGCTGAGAATGAAATTCCTATGAAGCCAAACCGGCGCCTTCTTTCGAACGGTATAGAACCGGCAACTGGACCATCTATACTCCTCTGGGGCTGCTGCCTTTCCCGACCTCACGGGATTCAAGTGTATGTAACGGGAGACTTCCGTTGCGTACTCATCAGCCTCGACCAATATGGCTTTGTACCGCCCCTGAAGAAGATGCCCCGATCTTCCTCGTGCGTTGTTGAAATATGTGGTATATGCGCCATTTATGTGTTGCATGATCTTTGAGAGATTCCCCAATGGTGTTTCTAGAAGAAGGTGATAGTGATTGTGCATGAGGCAATAAACATGGACAATCGCCCCATATCGCTCAGTTGCGGATTCAAGGTAGGAAAGAAACCTTTCCCTGTCGCGAGGGCCTTCGAAAACCGCCTTTCGTTCGTTCCCCCTTGACATGACGTGATAGAAGGCGCCCGCGTATTCTATCCTTAAGGGCCTGGCCACAATAAGAAACCTTCCAGTGCTGTGTGGAGTCTACATGTCGATTGTGTCAAATGTGTAGGTCTGACCCCTGTCCGCCTGCAATCGGCGTTCCCTCTTGCCGCATTTCTCTCAAAGATTCCCTTTGGAGCCGGACGAAAAGCTTCATACTTTAAGGAGTTGAGAGAGCGAAGGGAGGAATCAACGTGGCACGGCTTCCAGATGACATGCCCACTGAGAATGTGACTTCATGTCCACACGCCAAGTCAATAAGAGGAAGCGTAAAGATGGAGAAAACAGAGGGTACCGGGCTGTTTTGTCAAATGTGTAGGTTTGACCCCTAGGCGTGGGGCGGGGCTTGAAGAGGCGGGGAAAGGCTTCTAGAATGGGTCCCGGAACCGCGCGCCAACTTCCCTCCCGGCAGATGAAAGGAATGACCATGAGCCAAGAAAAAGACCAGATCGAGGCCCTCAAGAAAGATGTCTTCCTTGCCCATGCCAACCGCGCCTTCATTTACACCGAGGTTCTGAGGGAGATGCGCAAGGAACTCGGGGAGGAACGGTCGGCCGAGATCTTCAAGCGTGCTCTGTACAACCACGGCGTAAACATGGCGAAAATAATGGGCTATCCGAAGGACATCCAGGGCTTCAAGGATTGGCTGCTCGGGTTCCTGCCCGCCGGCGGGGCGTTGAACGAGCCGGAGGTCGTGCACTCGAACGAAGAGGAACTGGTCGTCAAGTTCCCCCGATGTCCCTTGAAGGAAGCGTGGCGCATGGCAGGGCTGAGCGACACCGAGGTGGCGGACATGTGCGAGCACGCCGATGCCTTCGACCACGGGTTCTTCGGGAGCGAATTCGACTACACCATGGATCTCTGGTCCAGCCAGCCGGACGACGCCTGCGTCCTCACCTTTCGGCCCCGGAAGAAGGCTGAGCAGGAGAAATAGAGGGATCGATCTCGCTTCCCCGGGTGACCGACACGAACATGAGATAGATCACGAGGAGGAGGAGGGTAAACATCAGGCTGAACCCCACGAACCGCGGATTGTTCCAGGGGTTCATGAGAGGAACGGCCAGGTCCTTGAGAACCTTCTCGGGATGGAAGAACAGATCCCAGCTGTTCCAGCGTTCGAAACGCCCCAGGTAGACCCCTACCCCACTCAACCCCAGCGCGACCGCCACGAACACCCAACTCACGAACCCGTTCGCACGCTTTCTAACCAGAAACTGCATGGTTCTCAACGAGGCGATCGCCAGGAGGCAGCCTGTCCAGGCAAAGGTCGTGATCAGGCCGATGTCATACCAGAGCGGGATGGGCGGGCGCTTCTCCAGGTGGTAGAAATCGGTCACGATGTAGGGAGCGTTCGGGAAGAAGACGAGCCATAGCACGCCGGGCAACAACAGGATCCACCACCGGTCCGGGTAGAGCCGATACCACGCGGCGGCCCACAGGCTGCAGACGTAGGGCACCCAGGCCAGGAAGAGATTCCACGGCAGATTGTCGTAGTACCATTTCCCGCTGTAGGCCACGCGAAAGACAAAGAAACCGCCGGCAAGAACAGTCGACACCAGGAGCGGATAGAGGAACTGGTTTGATAAAAACCGATTCAGATCCGGTAACTTCCGAAGCATGGAGCGCATCAGATCAAGGGCTTTCTCTTTGTGAACGCTCTATTGTATCATTTGTAGGTCAACTTTTCCTCCGCCGGGAAAGGAGAAAGCGAATTGAAGGTACAAGAGCTGATGGAAAGCTTCCTCCGTGGTGAAACGAAACCTCTCGCCGCCGGGGATGAAGCGGCCTGGTATCAACTCTGGAACGAGAAGGGCCTCGGCGAGCTGTCGCCTCGGGCGAGTGCCCTGCAAGGCGGGTTGCTCGCGGACCGCCTGCCGTGGGTCTTTGTGGCCGCTTACCAGGCGGTAATCCGAAGTGTCTTTCCTGAAGTGCCTCTGCAAGGCTGGGCCGCCTTTGCTGCGACGGAAGACAAGCGTGATCCTGACGCACACCCGGGCACAAGACTTTGCGAGACCGGTTCTGTGATCAAACTGAACGGCTACAAATCCTGGGTTGCACAGTCACGGCACGTGGATCATCTGGTGGTAACGGCTCGTGGGGAAGACGGCGAGCAGCACTGTGTGTACCTTGAACGGAGCCAACCGGGCGTTACACTCACACACCGTGAAGCGCCCGGCTTTCTCGGCGCAATGAGCCAGGGCTTAGCGCAATTCGAGGAGGTCGAAATCCGGCGCGAGTGCATCTACCCCGGCAGCCGAATAGCAAGTTTCGTTCACAGCGAACCCCCCTTCGTCATGCTGGCCTCTGCTGCATTTCTATTGGGTCAACTCAGAGACGCGGATGCAGGACTCAGAGATGCGCTGGCAACGCTGACCCTTGCGCTCTATGAGCTATGTAATGAGCAATGGGACGAGGAGCCTCCGCCACCCAAAATTCTGGCCGCCCTCGATCGAATCTTGCAGGACTGCGTGGTACGGTTTGAGGCTGCTGTTGATCTGAGCACGCAACCCGG
>JAQYVQ010000550.1 GCA_030145435.1 Syntrophobacteria bacterium
TGAAAAGCAATGCGCATGCCAACCCCCTCCTTTCCCGCCTGTCCGGCCTCCAACCGCCCGAAAACGGACCCCAAGATGGGGCCATTTGAGCCGTTTTCCCTGAACGGCCGGGGTCCCCCCAACAGAAATCGGCGTCCCGACCTCGCGGCCGACCCTTCGGCCCCTCGAGGAGCACAGAAACCCGAAGCATGGTTACGATTTTCGCACAGTTGGTTTCGGTTCTCGCACGAACTGCCTTTTGATTCTGCGCCCCCAGTGCCCTAACATGAATGGATGTGGAGAAATGCGTCCCTATGCTGAACATTCAAGGACTGACCGTCCATTTCGGCCCTTTTGTCGCCTTGGACCGGATCTCTTTTCACCTGCAGCCGGGTGAGATTTTTGGATTTCTCGGCCCGAACGGCGCGGGGAAGACCACCACCCTCAAGGTACTCACGGGACAGATCCGTCCGATGGAGGGCACGGTTCTTCTGGGGGGCCGGAGCCTCTGGGAGTCGTTTGAGGACCTCAAGTGCAGGTTCGGCTATGTCCCTGACTTCGACAATCACCTCGAGGAGTTGACCGCATTCCAGAATCTTGCTCTCTTCTGCCGGCTCTACCGCATACCGACGGACAGAGCCCGGGAGGTGCTCGAGACGGTGGAGTTGATCGGGGAAAGGGATCAGAAGGTGAAGAACTTTTCGAAGGGAATGAAGAAGAAGCTTACCATCGCCAGGGAGATTCTTCACCTCCCCGAGTTGATCTATCTGGACGAGCCCACGGCGAATCTGGACGTTCACTCCACGGCTGTCATCCGGGCCCTGTTGAAGGGCTTGGCCAAGGGGGGCGCGACGGTCTTCTGCACCACCCACAACATGGATGAGGCCGAGGAACTCTGTGACCGCATCGCCATTCTGAACCAGGGAAGAACCGTGGCGATCGACACCCCGGAAGGATTCAAGGCGAGATTCGCGGAACCTGTGGTCCGCGTCATGGTCGAAGGCCCGGAAGGGCGGGAGACCCTCTCGATTCGACTCGACGAGGAGGATGGAAGGGCCCTTCTGGCGGAAAGAATCCGCCTCGGCCAGGTCGTTTCCATCCACTCGGATTCGACTTCGCTGAAGGACGTGTTCCTGAGACTCACGGGGAGAGAATTCCATTGATTCGCTTCCGCTACATCCGCATCCTCTTTCACAAGGAACTCCTGCGATTCTTCGCCAACCCCGCCCTGTGGGTCCTCCTGATCCTGTTCTTCTCCATGGGGTCTCTGGTGAGCCTCTCGGACGTCATCCTGGAGCGAGATGTCTTCAACATCCTGGTTCAGGACGGGGATCCGTCCGGTTTTCTGGCCTTCCTCGACAGGAACGAGCCCAAGGTATCGGTCTACACCCCGGAAGCATTCCGGAAAAAGAGGGGGCTGAACCGGGTCGTCCTGCTCAGGCTGCTCTCCGAGTCGTTCGACCAGGACCTGCGGGCGGGCCGCGCCCCGACCGTCGAGATCCGTTCCGACGAACTCTCCCAGACCGAGCTGGCCCGTCTCAGGGACCTGCTGGTGAAGAACACGTTTCTCTACCTCGAGGTGCAAGTCCCGGTGGACATCCGCCTGGCCCGGCCGGCCGGCGGCACCGGGTCAGCGGGCCCCGCAGAGGTCCTGCACTCCGTGGATGCCCCCGAGGAATTCAAGCGCATGATCATGGCCCTCTTGATCATGATCAGCCTGAACATCATCACATTCAACCTGCTCACCGTCTCCTTCGTGGAAGAAAAGCAGAGCCGAACGCTCCTGGCGGTCCTCCTCTCGCCTGCCCGAAGCGCGGAGATCGCCCTCGCCAAGGGCCTGTTCTTCATCGTCCCCGGGCTTTCACTGGCAGCCTCCCTGACCGCCGTGTATCGACCGGACATCCTGACAAGCCCGGTCTTCTGGGCAACGATGGTCGCAGGCGCACTCCTCTACATGTCCATGGCCCTGATCATCGCAAGCTTTGTGGAGCGACAGTCCACGGCCACCCTCATCTGTCTCGGCTATCTGTTCTTCCTGGCCGGCATGTTCATCCTGGCGCCACGATTCACCGCCCTCTATCCGATCAAGAACCACCTTCCGGAAAACTTCCTCTTCTCCGTACTCAGCTTCCTTTTCGATGGGACCCCCTTCGCCGTGTATGCGAACTTCTTCTGGGACTTTGTGGCCGTCTCCCTCGTGTTGCCCATCGTTGCCCTCGGCCTGTTTTCCCGGCGACTGGCCTGCAAGTCCCCGGCAAAGGAGACGCGAGACCCTCGCTGGACCCTGGCGGATTGCGCCCTGATCCTTGCCTTCTGCCTGATCTTCGAGTTCGTCTTCGCGCCGATGATCTACTCGTTGATCCAAGACCTGCCGATTCTTTCCCGTAACCGGCTGTCCGGGATCCTTCTGCTCTACCTGGCGGTATTCGCCGTGCCCCTCGCGCTCATCCTCCCCGTCTACATGCGGGTCAAGTTCAAGAAGAGATTCCGCGAAATCGGCTTTCAAAGCCCGAGGCCCCTCCGCCATCTCCTGTCCGGCGCAACCTGGTTCTGCGCATACCTCGGGGGTCTGCTCGTGGTGAGCTGGGTTCTCCTCGAGGTGGTCTTTCCGGGGCTCGCCCCTTCCGACTTCTCCCTGCTCGAGCGGCTGAACCCGCAACAAACCATGTTCATCCGCACCGCACGGCACCTGTTGGCAGGCATGGGCAAGTGGCATTGGGTTCTCTTCGGGGCGCTCATGGGGATCCTTGTTCCGGTCCTCGAAGAAGCCTATTTCCGTGGGTGCCTCCTGAACGCGCTCAAGGATCGATGGGGA
>JAQYVQ010000010.1 GCA_030145435.1 Syntrophobacteria bacterium
GTTGTACCCGGGGCCCCAGATGATCATCCCGCCCGGGGCAACGCTTGCCCCCCCCACGTACAGGTTCTTCACCGGTGTCCGATAATGGGAACAATCCTGATTGGGCCGCAGGTAGCCCATCTGGAGCGGATGATAGGCGCCCTGTTTGTAACCGCCCCTCACCATGTTGACGTACTTGTTTTCGATGTCCCTGGGAGTGGTGATGTAAGTCTCCAGCACATTGTCTCTCGTCATGTTGGGCGCATACTTCTCGAGGGTCTTCAACAACCTTTCGGTCGCCTCTTCCCGAAACCGGATGTTGAGCCATTTCTCCGAGCCCCCGTTCTTTAGATCGAATACGCCCATCTGGGAAATCACGCCGGAAGCCCTTCCAGGGGGTGCCTGGTAGGGGTCGTGGATGCTTGGGAAGGAGCAGTTGTAGCCTGCCTCGAGCGTCGCGTCTCCTTGACTCATCGCGTCCCAGTGGTTCTTCAGATCGGCCAGGCTTTCGTAGCCGAACACGTAGATGAACGCGTTGTTCACATCCGGGTTCGAAGCTGCGGCCGTGAAGTTGGGCGGTTCCGCAAGGGCGAGGTTCAGGTTGCACAGGCTCCACTTCTCCCACTGGTAGATCTTGATCATATCTGTGAAGTCCGGATCCAGATTCCCTTCCCCCACGTAGTCGAGGAAGGTCTGGTGAGGGTCGATGGTGCTGACCACGGCCTTGTCCGCTAGGTATTGCGTGCCGTCTTCCAGCTCCACCCCTCTTGCCTCACCCCCTTCAACGATGATCCTCTTAATCCGGGCGCTTTGTCGGATTTGCCCCTGGTGTTCGAAGATCGACTTATAGAGGGCGTTCGAAACCCGGTGAGATCCTCCCGCAGTCAGTTGGTAGTTCACCATTCGGTTGAGATAGAGGGGCACCATGTAGCTGACACCCGATTGATCGTAGTCCAGCCCCCAGTGACAGGCCTGGTAGAGCATGAGGGTCCTTACGTGGTCGTTCTCATACATCTCACAGACGATTTCTTCAGGGGTCTTTTCAGCGTACTCGGACAGCTCCCGGCCCAGCTCGGTTTGATCCATCATGGCAGCCATGATCGGGGCCGCCTCCATGGGCGAGTAGGTCTGGGGTCCTAGAATCTCCTTCATCATCTCGTCGTATTTCCGAACCATCCCGCGATAGCTGTCCGCGTCCTTCTGGGAGAACTGGGCAATCGAGGCACAGGTCTTCTCGATGTCCTGGTACAGGCAGAGGCATCGGCCGTCGGCGAGGGGCATCGCACACTGGAGCTCAGGAAAGATGTGGCGCACATCGTACTTCTCTTCCAGCTGGAAGTCCGGATAAACCGGCGCGTAGTCAACCATCATCATGTAGATGGCGTGGGTGTTGTGATAATAGTCGGGCAGCGTCACCTGTTCGGTCATCAGCCCCCCGCCTTCCTCGAGCCTCTTCTCAACCAGCAGGACCTTCTGTCCGGCTTTACTGAGATAGGCTCCGATCGCGAGCCCGTTCGGACCGGCACCGATGATGATCACGTCAAATTTGTCCGCCATGACTGTCTCCTTGGATCGTCTTTTTCGTTTCTATGGGGTCGCCTTGTGCATGCGGTGGTAACGAAGAACAGCCTCTGCCACGTTGATCGCAGAGTCGACCGCCTGTTGGGTGCCGACTCCATAGCCCCCGGCATCACAACCGACAAAGAACAACCCGCGCACAGGGGCCTTGACCGAAGGTTTCGTGCGTGCACACTGGCCCATCCATTGTCCCAGGCCTATACACTCCCCTCCCTGGCCGGGCAAGACCTGATCCCGGGTGAGGTTGCAGACATGGGTCGGCGTGTAGCTCTCCTTGGATTCAATGTGCTTTTCCAGATCCGGGTAGGCATCCAGCATGACTTTCTCGCCAATGTCTTTCCAGGCCTTCTTCTCCTTTTCCGTCATCTTCGGGTCGGCAGGGCACCAATACCCTGTCATGACCATTTGCTTGCCTTCCGGAGCCGCATGGGGGTCGTAATTCGCCGGCACCTCGAAGAAGACGACGCCTTGCTTCGGTATCTCGCCCTCTTTTGCCTTCTGGTACCGTTCCATGTTCCACGGGGTTTCATCCGAGAAGATCACACCGTAGGGAACATCGATCACCTTCTTGTTCAGGAAATAGCGGGTGCCTATCATCCCCATCGACGGGACCAAGTCTTTCACATAGTTCACGAAGCCCTGGTCAAAGTGTTCTTGCCCTACGAGTTTGAGGACCGTGGGCTGTATGCCGGCGTTGCTGATCACGATAGGTGCCTGGAAGCTTCCCTTGTCTGTGACGACACCGGTCACCTTGCCCTGTTCGACGAGGATCTTCTCCACTTTGGCCCTCATCACGACCTTGCCGCCGTTCTCTCTCACGGCCTCGCAGTAGACCTCGGCGAGGGCACCGAAGCCCCCCTCACAGAAGAGCCCCCCGCTGCGGAGGAAGATCTCCTGAAGACTCTTCACTGCCTCGGCCGCGGACAGGGAGTCCACAGGGACCATGAACATCAGGTCGCACATCATGCTCACGAGCATGGCGTAGAGCGGCCTTGGGACCTTGTAGCGGCCTATAAACTCATCAAAACTTGTATTGTTCAGGGTGTCGATGTCCAGGGGGGTCATCAAGGTCAAATCGGAAAGAAACTTGAGGGCCTCCTCCCTGTCCGACTCTTCGATGTCGAGCCAGTCGAAAATGACGTTGGGATCCATGTTGCCGGCTTCCATGTGGGGCAGCTTCTTGTACTCCCCGGAAGGCGTTCTATATATGGTATCTTGAATCCCGGGAGCGACCAGCTTGACCTTGTCTTCCACACCCAGTTCTTTCAGGACCTTTTCGAACTGATTGTCGATCATCGGGGCGGCTACGACGACCCAGGCCGTGTAGGTGTGCCCCCCCTTCGTGAGGGTCATGGCCTTTCCGCCGGCTCGGGCGTTCTTCTCCAGAAGGAGTACATTGAGGCCCCGTTTGGCCAGCAAGGCGGCGCAGGGGCTGCCCCCCATCCCGGCCCCGATAACAATCACATCGTAATTCGCTTTCGCCATGTGTTCTGTGCCTCATTCGGATGGTGAGCTATTCCAGGTACGTTTTGATATACCGTTCCATCTCGGAGGTGGGTTTCCACCATTTCTTCACATCCAGGTCCTCGGCGACCTTGTTCGCGCCCAGGTAGCCGGAACCGCCGAGCACCAGCCCGCCCGGGTACGTGGACACGCCGCACACATAGAGGCCCTCGATCGGCGTGTTCGTGCCGGAGCACTCCTGGTTCGGTCGGAAGCACCCCATCTGGATCGGGATGTAGTCGCCGTGCTTGATCGATCCGTGTCGCATCTGGGGAAAGCGAATCTCGATGTCCGCCGGGTTCTCCAAGCTCGTGGCTACGATTTTGTCGGGCGTGAGATTCGGGGCTGCCTTGGACCATTTGGCGAGCATGGCCTCCTTCACGCCCTCGGCGCGGTCATCCCAGCCGCCTTCGATATCATAGGGCGCGTGCGTCTGGAACATGGACACAAACTTGCCGGGCCGGTCGCTCAGGAAGGGATCGAACAAGCTTTCACAGGTACAGTGGCCGCCGAAGTTGTCTCCGATCTTGCCTGCCACCACGTTGTCCCAGTGGGCCAGGAGCTGATCCATGCTCTCGATGCCGATGACCGTGGCAAACGAATCGTTGACAAAGGGATCATCGCAGGCATACTTCGGGGCCTCCTCGGCCGCTATGTGGAGTGTGTTGAAGCTCCACTTGTCCCACTTCCAGCCTTCCACCGACGCCTTCAAGTTCTCGGGCAGGTGCTCCGCGCCGACGAGGTCGATGAAGGTGGTCTGGGGATCGAGCGTGGACATGACAACCTTGCTTCGAATCGTCCGCCCTTCTTCGATCGTGACCCCTGCTGTGCGGCCGTTTTCGACAAGGATCTTGTTCACGCCGGCGGACTCGAGGATCAGCCCCCCATGTTTGGTTACCTCCCGGGCCAGGGCGCTTGCCAGTTTGTGAGAGCCTCCGTAGCAGTAGCACTTGTTCATCGCCCGGTCGACCATCAGGGGGACCATGAAGCCGAGTCCTGTCTCGTGCGGGTCCATGCCCCACATGCAGGCCGCATACAGGAAGAGGGCTCTCACCTTGTCGTGCTCAAAGGTGCTCGTGATGATGTCCATGGGGCTCATCTCACCGATCTCGAGCATCCGTTGGCCCACCTCGGTCTTCTGCATGGCCATGGTGATCTCGATGGGCGCCATAGGCGGTATGTAGGTGGCGGGTGCGATGATTTCATCCACAATGGTTCGCCATTCACGGATTACCTTGCCAAAGGTCACTGCGTCCTTGAACGAGTACTTGAGGATGGAATCCTTGGTGTCCTGCATCATCCGGGCCATAAGGATCGACGAGCCGTCCTCGAAGACCATCCCGAGCTGGGCGTTCGGCTTGATCCAATTCAGGGAAGGCCCGTCCAGCTCGAAGTCCCGCATCACGGGCATGTAGTCCACCATCATGTGGTAGAGAACGTGCGGGTTGGAGGCATAGCACGGGTAGAGGTTCTCTTCGGTGGCCAGCCCTCCCCCTGCCTCGTACCGCCTCTCACAGACCACCACGTCCAGACCGGCCTTGGCCAGGTAGGCCCCGGCCATCAGCCCGTTCGGTCCCCCGCCGATGATCACCACGTCGACCTCGCTCTCCTGGGGAAACTCCTGCTGCATGTGCCCGAACACGTCATTTGGATCGTACTGGAATTCCTCTTGCGTCTTGAATCTTGCCATGGAATCCGCCTCCTATAACTTGGATTTCTTGTTCGGGTCCGCAGAGATCTTGCCTTCCTGAGGGATGTAGTGCGGTGACGGATACCACCACTCCCCCGGCTCGGCGACTCCGTCCTCGATGAGGATGTGCATCAGGTTGTACGGGATGGCCATCAGGCAAAGCCCCCCGGGATGACCTGAGGTCTGGTGTGCGTGGTAGAGCCCGTCCACCGGGGAACGGTATCGGGCAAGTTCCGGAATCGGCCTGTTCTCCCACAGCTGGTCCTCGCAGTGGCGGCTGCCTGCCCACGTGCCGCCTATGAGGCCGGTGTTGCGGAATTCAATGTCGCGGCCGGAGGCAAACCAGTGGTGGATGACGTTGTTGTCATCCAGCCCGTCGTACATCGAACTGTGGCATTCCCTCATGTATCGGTCGATCTCGTCTCTGTACTCGTCGATTGCATCCTCCCCCTCCACGTGATAGTCGGGCGAGGTAAGGGCCATCTCGATAGGCGCCGTGATGTGTCCCTTTGGGTGATGGCCCTGACAGTCCGAAGGGTCGAAGGCGAGCGAGGGCGCCTGGAACCACATCTTCAACTCCGGCGGGAGGGTGGGTTTCGTCTTGTAGGAGTCGCAGTCCGCAACGTCCGCGTAATAGATCTCCCGGGAATCACAGGGATAGACACCGCCCCACGGGTATTTGTTCGGGCCCACGAAACGGGAGTCGGAATACTCCGCGAACTTGGCGTTGTATCGCAGCGGTTTCTTTACCAGGTACTGTGACACGTAGAGGGTCTGATTCTTGAGGCTGATGTCCTTGATCTTTCGGAGGATCCCGGGGTCGAGGTGCTTGGGCCCCACGAGCTTCAGGAAGGTCTGGTGTACGTCGCACGCCGAGATCACCGCCTTGTTTGCCCAAATCGTCCTGCCTCCGACCGCAGCGTTCTCTCTCAACCGGACACCAACGGCCCTGCCGTCGTCGACCAGGATTTCGTCCACCGGGCAACAGCTCCGCACCACGGCCCCGTGATGGACGGCGCAGCGATGGATGGCGTGGAAGTAGCCGTGCAGCCCGCCTCGGGGATAGCTGGTCCTGCCCGTGTTGGTCAGGATGAGGAGTTGAACACAATGAATGGCCGGGATGGCGACCCCCTCCCAGTGCCCCGCCGCTCCGGATGCCCAGGCCGCATAGGCCATGGCGGTCTTCCAATGGTCGGTTTCACAGTACTCGTCCATGATGTCGAACATGGTGCCCTGTCGCAGTTCCGGGCTCCAGATCTCGGGCTGGTGCT
>JAQYVQ010000066.1 GCA_030145435.1 Syntrophobacteria bacterium
CCACGATGACCACTTCAGGGTCACCGAGCCTTCCTTTGAGCTCTTCTTTCGTCATCTTGGGCGGGTCATCTGAAGCGCATGCCGTCATGAGGGCTGCGCCCACCCCCAAGAAAGCCACTGCCATGAGTGAAACTGCTGCGAGCTTGTACTTCATCTCCTGTTCCCTTCTTCTGTTGAAGTTTCTTCTTTTGGATGACTCTGGCGAGCCGTATGGTTCCGGAGAGGGGGGTTGGCCGCCTCGCTCCGGAGATGGTATACAGAGGAAATGGAAATCCATCGGCTGGGAGACCTCGAAATCGTTATCGAGAAGTGGGGTTCCCGGGATTACGCAAAAGTCAGCTACCCTCTACGTTACGGGTGTTTCTCGGAAATCATCTCGCCTGACGTCACCTGCCAGTTCGGCCAGAACGGGGAACTGAGATTCCTGCAGGGGCGGGGACCGAACTGGCCGCACCCTGCCGAATGGCTGAAGAGATCTGCGGGAGGCGACTGGATCTACTACTCGGCGGGTGAGTACAGGGAGATCTACGATCTCTTCGGCGAGTACTACGTGCCGCGCCTGTCCTATCGGAGCAACTGCATATTCAGCAACGATCCCTTTCAGAATGATCTGGTGAAGGCGACCCTGCAGGCATGGGGATCGCTCTGTGAGAGATTGAGGCAATTCCTGCAGGACATCCCGACCGGGTCGCTCAGAGCCTTCGTCGAGCGTGTCTGTGAGAACGATCCGGGGGAGCTGCACAATCGAGCGGAACGATTGCACGCTCTGCTCGGTGGTCGTGTGACGGTCCTGCCGCCGGACACACGACACGTGGATTATGACGTCATTCCGGTCGTCGTCGCCGATGGTTGCCTGTACCACTGCGCTTTCTGCAGCGTGAAATCCGCTCGAACCTTTCAGCCACGCAGCCCGGCCAACGTCCGGGCACAGATCCAGGGGCTGCGAGAGCTCTACGCGAGGGACCTCTACAACTACAACTCCATCTTCCTGGGCCACCATGATGCCCTGGCGGCCGGCAGCGAACCGATCGAGTTCTCGGCGAGCAGGGCGTATGAGACTCTCGAGATGGAATCTTCCCACATGAAGGGCGCTCGGCTCTTCCTGTTCGGGAGCGCGGATTCTCTTCTCTCTTCCCGAGAGGATGTCTTCCGGACGATCCACAGGCTGCCCTTCCACACGCACATCAATGTCGGGCTTGAATCTGCCGACCCGGAGACCCTTGCGGCCATCGGGAAGCCCATCACTGCCCAATGCGTGGAGAAGGCCTTCGAGAGAATGCTCGAGATCAACAGAGACTACCCGAACCTCGAGGTCTCGGCGAATTTTGTCTGTGGGGGGCAACTCCCGCCGGGTCATCTGCCCTCCCTCGTGTCCCTGACCCGAGAGAAGCTGGATCGATATTGGGAGAAAGGTGCGCTTTATCTCTCTCCCCTTCTCGATGGGGTGCCCCTTCAAGGAAATGAAAAGAGGAAGCTCCTGCTGGACTTCCGGGAAGTGAAGATGCGGGCTCGGATGCCGACTTACCTCTATCTGATCCAAAGATTATAGGAGGCTGTCGTCTTATCCCACATCTGTTTAATCACCTTCCAATAATCCTGGGATTAGGCTAAGATCAGCAAGAATCTAAGCGAAATGGATCGAAATATGCGTATTGCGATGCTTTCCCCTGTAGCCTGGAGAACGCCACCAAAGGACTATGGTCCCTGGGAGCGTGTTGTCTCCTTGATTACAGAGGGGTTGGTGCGTAAGGGTTTGGATGTAACCCTTTTTGCCACCGGGGACTCGATCACCCAGGGACATCTTCATTCGGTTACTCCCAAAGGGTATGAAGAAGACCCGGACATTCTTCCAAAAGTCTGGGAGTGTTTACATATTTCCGAAGTTTTTGAACGGGCTGAGGAATTTGATCTGATACATAATCACTTTGATTTTCTTCCCCTTACGTACGGCAGATTGGTGTCTACACCGATGGTAACGACCATCCATGGCTTTTCTTCTCCGAAGATTCTTCCTGTTTATCGTAAATACAATTCCTCATCATATTATGTCTCTATCAGTAATGCCGACCGTTCTCCGGACTTGAGCTATACAGCTACGGTGTACCACGGGATCGATATTGAAAAGTTTTCCTTTAGAGCACACTCGAGGGGGGATTACCTGCTGTTTTTCGGACGCATCCATCCTGATAAAGGAACGAAAGAAGCTATTGAAATCGCCAGGCAAGCAGGACGAAGACTGATAATCGCCGGAATCATCCAGGATAGAGATTATTACGATTGTTGTGTAGAACCCCATCTGAAGAAACCGGATGTGGAGTTTATCGGAAGTGTTGGGCCGGACAGGCGGAATGAAGTGCTGGGAAATGCTCTGGCATTGCTGCACCCAATCCATTTCGCCGAACCCTTTGGTTTGTCCGTGGTAGAATCCATGGCGTGCGGAACCCCGGTGATTGCCTTTGACAAAGGCAGTATGCCGGAACTGATTGAGCACGGGCGAGATGGTTTTTTGGTCTCCAACGTAGGGGAGGCAGTACGAGCAATAGAAAGAATTGGATGGATTGATCGAAAAAATTGTCGAGAAACCGTTGAAAAGAGGTTCACTTCTGAAATTATGGTGAACAATTACATTGGAGTTTATGAAGAAATCCTGGCTCAACTCTGATTCCTCTGATGGGAGGTTCGGTGTGTCAATGGTTAGACGTTATGAAAAGAACCCGATCTTGACAAGAAGCGATGTCCCGTACCCCGTAGCAACAATACACAATGCTGGAGTCGTGAAACATGAAGGCCTTTACATCATGCTTTTTCGCTCCCACCGGCATAATGGCCGTTCCATTATTGGGATTGCAGAGAGCAAGGATGGTTTTCATTTTGACGTCAAAGACAAGCCTTTCTTAATTCCGGCTACGGAAGGCTTCTTTGCCGAATACGAGGAATTTGGCGTAGAGGATCTTCGCATTTGCTCAATGCCAAACGAGGGCTATCTGCTCACCTATAGTGGTTATTCGCGCCACGGTGTGAGAATTATCCTTGCACGTACGTATGATTTTCAGACGGTGGAACGCGTTGCCCCGATCAGCCAGGCAGATATGCGAAACATCGTGATCTTTCCTCAGAAATTCAACGGGAGATACGCACGCCTCGATCGCCCCCATTCGGAAATCTCTCCTTGGTCTATCTGGATTTCGTATTCCAAAGATCTCCTCTATTGGGGGGATTCGAAAGTGGTAATGAAACCTGTACAATATCATTGGGATGAGATGAAGATCGGGCCGGGTGCCACGCCGATCAAGACGAAGAGCGGGTGGCTCCATATTTATCACGGCGTGTTTCCCACTATGGATGGTTCTGTCTACCGCCTGGGTGTGGCCCTGCACGATCTAGGCGATCCATCGAAGATTCTGGGCGTTTCAGACGATTGGATTCTCCAGCCTGAGGATCCGTGGGAGGTTACCGGCTATGTGCATAACGTGGTCTTTACCTGCGGAGCGGT
>JAQYVQ010000258.1 GCA_030145435.1 Syntrophobacteria bacterium
CTCCAAGATATGTGTCATTGATAGTTCGGATACGCCTGACGAAGAAGCCCGAGAAGAATTGGTACAAAGACAACTCGCAGTAGAGCAGATTGATTGTTTTACCAACCTTATTGATGTCATATTTTGCATCGAGACACCGAATATCCACGATAGGTTGCAGCTTCGACGGAACTGCAGGAATATTTTTCCAGAATAGCCAAGACATTAGAACGTGCTTCGGAAGACTTGAAGAAGAAGGAATCGATAGGGAGGTGCTCTGTATTTGCTCATTCAATCCTGCCTGTAATCCTACCCTGCCCTACCCTTAGTCAACCAGAGAACTCGCCATTTTGCCCTATTCTGGTGCGTCATACACGCAATTCTATGGCTCTATTACCACGTAAATTTACCACGCAGGGAATAAGCTACCAAAATCTTAGGAGCAGGACGCACAAGGCTACAAGCCCTATCCCTATTAGCTTTCTCTTGGTAACGGACTCGCCGAGGAAGACCACCCCCATAAGGTAACTCAGGATGAAATTCATCTGGATGAAGGGGGAGATCAGGGAGACATCCACCTCCTCGAGCGCCTTGAGCATGGACAGGCACGCCGCGCCGAACAGGATCCCGCACAGGGGGGCGATCCGAAAAACGACCCGGTTCAACTGGTACTTTTCATGAAGAGCAACGTAGAGGTTGATCAGGATGTGGGCGGTTGCGGATTGCACGATCAGGAAAGTGAGGGGGTTCACGCCGTGGGTGGAGGCGATCTTGTAAACGATGTCAAAGATCCCGAAGGCCATGCATGCCGTTATCGCAGGAAAAAGGGATTTCAGTGCGAGCCGGTTCTCCCGCCTGTAGTGGTCGAAAAACAGGGAAACCGCCAGACCTGCCAGGAGGAGGAGTACCCCCTTCTGTAAGGTAAATGGCTCACCGAGAAACAGGAAGGCCCCGATGGCGGTGGGGATGAAGCTCAGCCTCACCACGGCGATGTTCGTGCCCAACTCACCCTGCCTCATGCTTTGCAGGACGGAAAAAGCGCCCGTCAACCCCAGGACCCCGGCCACGAGGCCCAACCAAGGGTAAGGGCTTCCCGATATACCCCCATATCTCAGCAGGCTTGCCGCGAGAACCGTACAGAAGAAGCAGAAGCTCTGGACCACCATGAAGGATCCGGAACGAATGCCCAGCATCTGCGCCCTCTTGTAAAGGAAGGACCCGACCGCCACGCAGACGAAGACGACCGCAGAATAGAACTTCCAGTCCAGCAAGACGCGTCCCCCTGGGGCGGTTGTTGATTAGCGGCCAACTGCGGCGTTGAACTTCTCATCCAAGAGGGTGTCGAAAAACACCTATTTGCCGTCATCCCCGTCCCCGCCTAAAGACTGCGGGGACAGGCTCCAGCGGGGATCCCTAAACACCTGAAGCCAATGGATTCCTGCCTTCGCAGGAATGGCGGAAAGGTGGAGATACTCCGCTTATCGACACCCTCCCTAAGGGCAAAAGACAAAGGCGAAAGGTGAAAGGGGTGGATCAAGTCAAGACGTCAACCGCCCCTTGAACCTTGACCCTTTTCCCTTTGGCCTTAGGCCTTTTATCTTACGTTCTTTACATAAGGATCACAATTTCGGTAGTTTTAGGGTGCAACCCCGGCCAAACACTGCCACAGCGGAGAGACAATTTCATGAATGCCCGGAAGCCCGTTGACCGGAAAGAACTGCAGGGGCGCGTGGCCCGTCACGGGAACACAGAGACCATCCACAACCCCGAACCCGACTACCATCGGCCTCTTTTAGAGATCCCGCCCGAGGCGAGACAAAGAATGTTGAAGAGGCTGGCCTTCCTTTACGGGGAAGAGACCGCAACGGAATGGCTTCCGGAACTGGAACGAATCCTGAAGGTGTACTATGCCCACAAGCCGAGAAGACTCGTTGAAAGGGAGAAGACCCTTGTTCCAGAGGAGCGGTTCACCGAAAAGGACATCATTCTCATCACCTACGGGGACCTCGTTCGCAAGGAAGGGGAATCCCCGCTGAAAACGCTGGTCAGGTTGTGCGATACCATGCTGTCCGGCGGCAACACGGTCCACGTCCTTCCCTTCTTTCCCTCCTCCTCGGACAGGGGGTTCTCGATCATCGACTTCGAGGTGGTGGATCCGAACTTGGGGTCCTGGGAGGATATCGAAGAGCTGGACACCCGTGTCCAGCTGATGTTCGACGCGGTCTTCAACCACGTATCGTCCAAGAGCCGCTACTTCCAGGAGTTCCTGAATGGAGACCGCTACTTCAAGGACCTGTTCATCTCGTATCGATCGCCCGACGAGTTGACCCCCGAGCAGCGGGAGCGAATCAGGCGGCCCCGGACGAGTGACATCCTCACCGAGTTCCAGTCCATCGACGGGCCGGTGCACGTATGGACGACCTTCTCTCCGGACCAGGTGGATCTGAATTTCAAGAATCCCGAAACCCTCATACGGATCCTCGATGTCCTGCTCATGTACATACGGCGCGGAGCAGACGTCCTCCGCCTGGATGCGGTCACGTACCTGTGGACAGAGCTGGGGACCTCCTGCGCGAGCCTGGAAGAGACCCATGAGATCATCAAGCTCTTCCGGGACGCTGTGGATCTGGTCGCCCCGGGGGTGGCCCTGATCACCGAGACGAACGTTCCTCACGAGGAGAACATCTCGTACTTTGGGAACGGAAACGACGAAGCGCACATGGTCTACAACTTCGCCCTGCCGCCACTGGTCCTCCACACATTTTACACGGAGGACGCCACGGCCCTGTCCGAATGGGCAGAGGGCCTCGAGACGCCGTCGAAGACCACTCACTTGTTTAACTTCCTGGACTCACACGATGGGTTCGGGGTGATGGGCGTCAAGGACATCCTCCCGCAGGAGGCGATCGATGAGATGATCAGGAAGGCCGAAGAACACGGTGGAATGATCTCGTACCGAACCGATCGTGAGGGCGGTGAGTCGCCCTATGAGATCAACATCACGCTCTTCAGCGCCCTGAACAGGGAAGACAATGGGGAGGACATGGACCTCCAGGTCAAGCGGCTCCTCGCCGCAAGGAATATTTCCCTCGTTCTTCAGGGCGTTCCCGGGGCCTACCTCCTCGGCCTGATCGGAAAACGCAACGACGTGGAGGCTGTCCTGACCACCGAATCGAAGCGGGCCATCAACCGGACCGTCCTCGATTATGATCTCCTGGTCCGGTCATACGAAGACCCCGAGAACAAGCTCTATCGGATCAGGGAGCTTGGGGGGTTGGTTCTCATCAGGAAGCAGCACCGTGCTTTTCACCCGAACGGCCCGCAGAAGGTTCTGAAGTTGTCCCCGAACGTCTTCACCGTCTCGAGAACCTCCCCTGAGGGGGATGAACACATCTTGACCCTGACCAACGTGGCCAACCGGGTGAGTGAGATCGAGGTTCCCCTCGACGAGGTCGGGATCCGGGACACGCGCTGGTACGATCTCGTCCGTGGGAGGGAATGGTCGGCGGAGGGCAGCAAACTCCTGATCCGGCTCGAACCCTACGACGTTCTCTGGCTGAAGCCCGTGAGCGAGCGACACAAGGATCCGGTGTCGTAGAACCTGCGGTCCCGTAGTACAACCGCGGATATTGCAAGCGAAGCGAAGCAATCCCCCGGCTCAATGCGTGTGGCGTCCGAAGATAGCTCATGAGAAAGAGACTCTGGGGTCAGACCTACACATTTGACAAAACGGCCCAGTGTTCTGGTTCAACCGAATCTTTGTCAAGTGTGTAGGTCTGACCCCTCTTGCTTTGCTCGTCCTCGTCGCCGAAACAATACCCGTTTCCAGGCATCTAAGAAGTATTGGGGGTCAGGGCCGGCCTCACACAAAGGCCTCGGGGTCAAACCTACACATTTGACAGGACCGCCCGGTGTTTTGGTTCGACCGAATTTTTGTCAAATGTGTAGGTTTGACCCCTCTTGCCGGGCACGGGCACCAAGCGGGGGGGGATGTATGGGAGCTATTCCCTGAAAAATAACAGCTACTGGCCAAAAGACTTACCCTATGAATTGGAGGGAGCTTGTCATGAGAAAGAATGGACGATTGTTTGCAGTCGGGTTCGCGATGACATTGATCTGGGTGACGCTTTCCGCCCTGCCGGCGTTTTCTCATTGTGAGATCCCCTGCGGGATCTACGGCGACGAGATGCGGTTCGCCATGATGAAAGAGGACATCGCCACGATCGAGAAATCGATGAACCAGGTTATTGAGCTTTCGAAGGAGGCGAAGCCGAACTACAATCAGATCGTCCGCTGGGTGCAGAACAAGGAGCACCACGCAGACAAGATTCGGGACGTGGCAACTCAATACTTCATGGCCCAGCGGGTAAAGCCTATCTCCTCAAAAGGGTCTGCCGAGTCCGATGCTTACGTGAACCAGCTCAAGCTCCTCCATGAGATGATCGTATACTCGATGAAGTGCAAGCAGACCACGGATCTTGCCCACGTGGAGAAGCTGAAGCAACTCGTGGATCGGTTCGAAAAAGCCTACCTCGGCAACTAGCGGGGCTGTTCTGGCGATCTCGCAATACTCCGGGCGAGTCTTGGCGTCGTTCGGTGCTGTTCGGGATTCCCTCTCCGATTTGCTTGGGCTCACCTACAAGGGACGTTGTTTAATTCGTTAACTTTCGAAACCTACAGGGGCGAAGGGACCAGAGGGGGACGTTGTTCCCCACGCTCCCGGCGACCTTTATCCCTCTTGCGGCCCAGTCGCTTTTGTGGACGGGAAGTCAGGAAGGCAGGGAAGAAGTTAACGAATTAAACAACGTCCCCTCAATTCGAGGTTGTTTCCTGTAGACAGCTTTCCGGGTCGGGTGTTATAGTCATACCCCACTCGCAACAGAGAATTCCGTCCCTCAGAAAGAGCCGTCTACGATGGGCCGAAAGACCTGGTTTGCCGGATGCATCTTTTCTTTCCTGATCCTCGCGATCGTTCTGCCCGCACATGGTCAGGAGTTCGAGACCGAAGTCATAGGGGTGGAGCGGGGCGATCTGCTCACGATTCACCACCAGGGAAAGAAGGTCGGATTGGCCCTGTATGGCGTCAAGTGCCCTTCCCTGGACGAGCCCCAGGGGAACGAGGCTCGTCAGTTCACCTTGAGAATGGTTTTTCACGAGGATGTCCGCGTTCGGGTCCGGGAGCGCGAAAGCGAATCGAAGATCGCAGGCTTCGTCCTGCTGCCGGACGGAAGCGTACTCAACCACAGGCTCGTCCAGAACGGGCTCGCCTCCTGGGACCGGGAGAACGCCCCGAACGACATCAAGCTGCAGACCTTAGAGGACTCTGCAAAGAATCTGCGTTTGGGAATCTGGTC
>JAQYVQ010000295.1 GCA_030145435.1 Syntrophobacteria bacterium
AGGGTCCTTAGTCATTGGGGTGTGGGCGCCCGCGACCTTCTCGGGAAAAACCGCTGACATAAGATTGAAAATAGACTATATTGTCGTCAATTGCAGGGAAGTGAATGCTGTCGAGGGAGCCCAGTGAATCACAGAGGAGTAGGTTATGAATGAGGTTTACAAGAACCCGTTGCTCAGCTTCCCGGAGATTCTGCTTCGAGGAGTCGGTCAGGTCTTCTTCCAGAACAACCCCTGGACAGGGCTCATCATCATCTTGGGAGTAGCGATCAGCTCCTGGGTGGCTGCAGTGGATTTTTTACTCGGCGCGACAGTGGCAACGCTCGTGGCCCGGTGGTTCCAGGCGGATGAAGAGAGCATAAGAAGCGGCCTGTTCAGTTTCAGTGGAGGCTATGTGGGCCTTCTGGTCGGCATCTTCGCTCACCCGGCCATGGCTCATCCGGTTCTCGAGCTTACGGTCTTCGTGATGTTGGGGGGAATCCTGGCGGTGCCGCTGACTTCCGGGCTGACGCACGCGCTCAAGAGGCTGGACCTGCCGGCCACGATGTTTCCGGTCGTTGTGTTGTTGTGGGCCCTTCTGGCAGGGATCCTCTACAAGGACCTTGCAAATTTCTCCGCTGTATCACCTTTGTTGGCTGACCACCCGGATACGAGCCCACTGTACACCTGGAAGACCTGGTTCTTCGGAATCACCATCGGGTTCGGGCGGGTCTTCGTGCAACTCCACCCGGTCACGGGCCTGCTCATTCTCGTGGGTATCCTGGTGAACTCACGCATCTCGGCCCTGATGGCACTTCTCGGCGCCGGCCTTTCGATTCTCTTGGGCTACCTGTTTGGGCAGTACGAACCGATCCTGCGCACGGGCGTGATGAGCTTCAATCCGATCTTGACGGCCATCGCCCTGGGCGGGTTCTACCTCTATTTCAGCTGGCGATCGGTGATCTACGCCTTGCTGGGAGCGTTGCTCTCCATATGGTTGTTCGCGGCCATGACGGTTATTCTGGCGCCCACGGGCCTTCCCGCAACGGTCCTGCCGATGGTCCTGGTCGTGTGGGTCATGCTGCTTGGAGGCCAGACCTTCGGGTTTGTCGAACAGGTTCCCCTGTCCGAACTGACAAAACCTGAGGAACACTTGAAGCATCCGGGGAAATAGAGACTCCCTTGAAGACAGAGGAGGCGTTTATGGGGTCTGGAAGCCCGAGCTACGCCCACGGGGCTGTCGACACGCCTCTGCTCTACATGACCATCGGAGAGTGTCTGCGGAGGATTGCCGGGCAGCATTCTGAGAAGGAAGCGCTGGTTTCCGTGCATCAGGATCGACGGTTCACCTACGGCCAATTCGACCAGGTGACCGATCAACTGGCAAAGGGGCTTCTCAGGCTCGGGGTCAAGAAGGGTGATCGTGTGGGCATCTGGGCGGTCAACTGCTGGGAATGGGTGGCCATGCAATTTGCGACCCCCAAGATCGGGGCGGTTCTCGTGAACATCAACCCCGCCTACCGGACCCACGAACTCAGGTATGCCCTCGAGCAGTCCGGGACAGAGACGCTGGTGCTGATGCACTCGTTCAAGACCTCCCTTTATTACGAGATGCTGTTGGAGCTCTGTCCTGAGATCCCTTGTTCCACGCCGGGCGAACTGCATGCATCCGATCTGCCCGCACTAAAGAACGTGGTCCTGATCGACGGCAAAGAGGAAGGCACGCTCTGTTTCGAGGACGTCCTGGAAGATGGGAAGAGGATGGCGGATGAAGATCTGAGGGCAGTGGCCCGCGAACTGGACCCGGATGATGATATCAACATCCAGTATACGTCGGGGACGACCGGCTTTCCCAAAGGGGTTACCCTGACCCATTTCAATATCCTGAACAACGGCTTTCACGTGGCACAGGTTATGCGATTTACAGAGGCGGACTGTCTGTGCATTCCCGTTCCTTTCTACCATTGCTTCGGGATGGTCTTGTCCAACCTTGCCTGCGTGACCACGGGCGCAACGATGGTGATCCCGGCTCCGATCTTCGACCCGGTCCCGGTGTTCGAGGCGGTCGAAAAGGAGAAATGCACCGCCTTGCACGGTGTGCCGACCATGTTCATCGCCGAGCTCAATCTTCCGGACCTTGGGAAATACGACCTCTCGACACTGAGAACGGGCATCATGGCCGGCGCCCCCTGCCCGATCAAGACCATGGAGGAGGTCATCGAGAAGCTGAACATGAAGGAGGTGGTCATCGCGTACGGTCAGACCGAGGCCTCACCTGTTACGACGATGACCCGTATCGAGGACTCTCTGGAGCGGAGTGTCTCCACGGTGGGGCGCGTGATGCCGTGGCAGGAGCTCAAGATCATCGATCCGGTCACGGGCAGGGTAGTGCCCCGGGGAGAGCAGGGCGAGCTGTGCTTCCGGGGGTATCAGGTAATGAACCGGTACTACAACAACCCGGAAGCCACGGCCGACACGATCGACGGGCGAGGCTGGCTGCACAGCGGGGATCTGGGCACGATGGACGGGGAAGGCTACGTGAAGATCACGGGCCGGATCAAAGAGATGGTGATTCGGGGAGGTGAAAACCTCTACCCTCGGGAAATCGAGGAGTACATGCGAACCCATCCCAAGGTCATGGACGTCTACGTCGTCGGTGTGCCGGACGTGAAGTACGGCGAGGAACTCATGGCGTGGGTCTTGCCGAA
>JAQYVQ010000296.1 GCA_030145435.1 Syntrophobacteria bacterium
TCCTTCAAGATCGACTTCACGTACCCCACGCGCTTCTTGGCCCTTATGTTGCCAACGAGAAAATGACAGTCCCCTTCCTCGCAGCCTGCCACATACACGCCGTCCACCCCGTCTTCGAGGGCCTTGAGCAAGTAGAGGGCATCCACCTTGCCCGTACACGGGATGCGAATGATCTTCACATTTGTCGGGTAACCCATTCTCATCGAACCTGCCAGGTCCGCAGCCGTGTATGCTCAGTAATTGCAGCAGTAGGCCAGGATTTCCGGCTCAAATGATTCAGCCATCCTTCTGCTCTCCTTTTTCTGAACTCTCTCCCATCGTCGGTTCGGTCCCGAGGCCCGCAGCCTGCAGTGTGAGCGCCCGGCTCTTCTCGAGGATCTGGTGATCCGTGTAGTGCTGCAACTCGATCGCCTTGTTCGGGCATTCGGCCACGCAGTTTCCACAGCCCTGACAGCGAGACGGGTCGATGTACGAATACCCGTCTTCGTGGATGGTAGGGATATCGTACGGACAGGCCCGCACGCAGATCAGACACACGGCACACTTGTCCGGGTCCACCTTGGCCACCACGCCGCCGACCTGCAGCCTGTCCTTGCTGATCACGGTGCAGGCGCGTGAGACCGCTGCAGCGGCCTGCGAGATGGATTCGTTGATCGGCTTCGGCCCGTGCCCCAGGCCCGCCATGAACACGCCGTCGTTCGCAAAGTCCACGGGCCGGAGCTTCATGTGGGCTTCGAGGTAGAACTTGTCCAGCGTGCGGGACACCTTGAACAGGTTGGCAACACGATCGTTCTCCCGCGGTATTACGGCAGCACTCAGCACGAGCAGATCGGGCTTGAGCCTCACCTTCCTCTGAATCGTTGGATCCCAGGCGGTAACGCTGAGCGTTCCGTTCTCTTCCACCACCTCGGGCTTGTGGTCCGGATCATACCGTGTGAACAGCACGCCCTGCTGCCGCGCCTTCGTGTAGTATTCCTCGAGCATCCCGTAGGTCCGCACATCCCTGTACAGGATGTTCACGCTGGCATCCGGGTTAATCTCCTTGATCTTGAGCGCGTTCTTGACCGCGATCGAACAGCAGATCCGGCTGCAGTAGGGCCGCTCCGGGGTCCGGGAGCCCACGCACTGGATCATGACCACCTCGTTCAGTTGCTTGGGATCGATCTCTCCGGCAACGAGCTTCTCCTCGAAGGCCTGCTGCGTGACCACCCGGGGGCTCTCGCCGTGAAGATACTCGTCCGGCTGCCACTCTTCGCCACCGGTGGCCAGGATAATGATGCCGTGCTCCAGGCTTCGATACTCCTTCTGTGGCCCCACCTCGATTCCGGTCGTGTATGTACCCTTCGACCCGGCGTGATCTACCAGCTCTGCCTCGGTGAACAATTCGATGGAAGGGTGGTTCCGGACGCGCTCGACCATGTCGCGGTAAAAGGCCTGAACGTCCTTCCCGTCGATCGTGTAGTGGAGGTGCCGGAGGTTGCCTCCCAGCTCCGCCTCCTTTTCCACCAGGTATACCGCAAAGCCCTGGTCGGCGAGCTGTACGGCCGCGCTCATTCCACTCAGACCGCCACCGACCACCAGACCCTTCTTGTTGATCTCCTTGAATTCCATGGGCAGGGGTTGGAGCTCCCGGGCCTTGGCAATGGCCATCCGGATCAGTTCCTTCGCCTTTTCGGTCGCCCCTTTGTGGTCGTGCATGTGGACCCAGGAACACTGGTCCCGGATGTTGGCCATCTCGAACAAGAACGGATTCAGCCCCGCTTCCCGGATGCTCTGCCGGAACAGGGGCTCGTGGGTTCTCGGTGAACAACTCGCCACGACCACGCGGTTCAGGTCGTGTTCCTCCACGGCCTCCTTGACGCTTATCAGGCTGTCCGAGGAACAGCTGAACAGGAATTCCTGGGCATGGACCACGCCCGACAGGGAGGCAGCATATTCCCTGACAGCGGGCACGTCGACAACGGAGCCGATGTTCACGCCGCAGTGACAGACAAAGACCCCCACGCGGGGCGCCAGGCCCTCCACGTCTTTCTCAGGAGGAAGCTCCTCCCTGTAGAGCAGGGTTCCCCGCGACTCCGCGATGTCCGAAGCGGCGAAGGCGGCGGCCCCGCTGGCCTGGGCCACGGTCTCCGGGATGTCCTTGGGAGACTCGAAGGCACCGCACACGTAAACGCCTTTGCGGGAAGTGGAGAGCGGCTGGAAAGGATCGGTTTCGCAGAAGCCGTGCTTGTCCAGCTTCACGTTGAGCCGCTCGGCAAGCGCGCGGGTCTCCGGCCTCGGCCCGAGCCCCACAGAGAGCACGACCATGTCGAACTCTTCGTCCTCAAGGGTACCGTCCTCGGCCACGTAGCGAAGCAGAAGGTTCCCGGTCTTCGGGTCCTCCACGACCCGGGAGATCTGGGAGCGAATGTACCGGACTCCGTGCTCCTCCTTGGCACGCTCGTAATAGCCGTCAAACCCCTTTCCGTGAGCCCGGATATCCATGTAAAAGATCGTCGGCTCCACGAAGGGGAGGTGCTCCTTCGTGATGATCGCCTCCTTGGTGGCGTACATGCAGCACACCGAGGAGCAGTAGTCGTGGTCGCAGTCCCGGGACCCGACGCACTGGATCCAGGCGATCTTCTTCGGAATGTCTCCGTCCGATGGACGCATCGGCATGCTAGAGAACGGCCCGGTTGCGGAAAGCATCCGCTCGAACTCGATGCTGGTGACCACGTTGTCGTAGCGGCCGTAGCCATACTCGCCCCTTTCGGAAGGATCGTACTCCTCGAAGCCCGGGGCCAAAAGAACGCTGCCTATCTCGATCTCCTCGATTCGCTCCTGCTCTGCATAATCGAGGGCCTTCGCCTCACAGACATCCTCACAGATGCCGCAGCCGAGGCACTTACGACAATTCAAGCAGCGCTTCGCCTCTTCAACCGCCTGCTCTGCCGTGAACCCGGTCTCCACCTCGTCAAAGCTCTTCGTCCGCTCGTCTATCGGCCTGTGGGGCATCCTCTGCCGCAGCTTGAAGAGAAATCCGCTCCGGGCGTCCTCCACCGGGATACTCTCTTCCAGACCGCGGCCTTCCTGCATGTCCATCCCGCGCAGGTAGCGGTGGATGCTCTCCGCCGCCCGTGCACCGCCCGCGACCGCATCAATCGCGATGAAGGGGCCCTTCTCTGCATCCCCGCCCGCGAAAACGCCGGGCACGTTGGTGGCGCCGGTTACCGGATTCACCTTGACCGTCCGCCAGCGGGTCATCTTGACCCCGGTCTGCTCCGGGTCGAAAGGCACACGCACTCCCTGGCCGATGGCCGGGATGATCACGTCCGTCGCTACAGTGAACTCGGAGCCCTCGATCGGGATCGGCCTCTGGCGACCGGAGACGTCCGGCTCCCCGAGCTTCATGCGGAGCAGCCCGAGGCCGGTCACCTTGCCGTCGGTGTCCACGGCCTGCTGCGGCGCAACGAGGAAGTGCATCTGGACCCCTTCGTCGAGGGCCGCCTGAACCTCCTCATGGTGAGCCGGCATCTCGTTGCGGGTCCGCCTGTAGTAAAGGCTCACCTCCCGTGCTCCGAGCCGGAGGGCGCTTCGGGCGGCATCGATAGCAACGTTCCCACCGCCGATCACGGCCACCTTGCCCTTCATCGGGACTTCCTTGCCTTCATTGATGTCCCGCAGGATCTCCACGCCGGGGATGACCCCTTCCGCCTCTTCCCCCTCGATCTTAAGCTTCATCCCTTCCCAGGCCCCGACACCGATGAAGACGGCCTTGTAGCCCATCTCACCCATCAGGGACTCGAAGGGAACATCGGTTCCGATCTTCTTGCCGAACTCGACATCCACGCCATGGTCCAGGACGGCCTGGATTTCACGGTCCAGGATGTCCCTGGGCAAACGGTATTCCGGAATCCCGTACCTGAGCATGCCTCCCAGCTTCGGCTGGGCGTCGAAGATGGTTACCGGATATCCGTTCCGTGCCAGGTTATGGGCCGCGGTCAGGCCTGCCGGTCCGCCGCCGACGATCGCCACTCGCTCCTCGAAGGCCTTCTCCGGCTTCTCGACCGGCACAGGCTTGCCCTGCTCGATCTCCTCATCGGCCACGAACCGCTTGAGCTGGCAAATCGCGATAGGCTCTTCCATCTTGGTTCCCCGAAGGCACTCCTCCTCGCAGGGCCGCGTACAGATCCGGCCGATCGTGGCGGGGAAGGGAAGCTTCTCCCTGATCAGGGCGAGGGACGCTTCGAACTCTCCGGAGCCGATCAGCCCCACGTACTCCCGGATGTCCAACCGCACCGGGCAGGTTAGCTGGCAGGGGGCGTTCTTCCGGTCGATCACGTGCGTGTTCGGAACGGCCTGGGGGTAATCGAGGAAGATCGCCTTCCGTTTCGTGAGCGTCTGGTTGTACTCGCTCGAGAGCTCCAGGGGGCAGTACTGCTGACAGAGGCCGCATCCCGTACACTTGTCCGGATCGACCCGCCTCGGATGGCGCCGGATCGTGGCCTTGAAATTCCCTGCTACCCCGTCGAGTTCCATCAGCTCAGAAAACGGGATGATCTCGATATTCTTGTCCTTGCCCACCTCGACCAGCTTCGGCGACATGATGCACATGGCGCAGTCGTTGGTCGGGAAGGTCTTGTCCAGCTGGCTCATGGTGCCGCCGATGCCGCCGGCCTTGTCCACGAGATACACCTTGAACCCCGACTCCACGAGATCCAACGAGGCCTGCATTCCTCCGATGCCGGCCCCCACCACCAGGACAGAGCCGATCTTTCCGTTGTTTTCTGCGGCCATGCCGTCTCTCCTATAAGGAAGCCCTGTAAAGGGGCGTCCGATCATCGATTTTATCGATACTCAGCAGGTTCTTGCGACGAAGCTCGACGACCTCCCACAGGACCTCCCCCGGGGATTTTCCGAGCGTCTCCGCGATCTGCTTTACAGACCGCGCCTCATCCCGAATCACCTCGAGGATGCGGCATCGGAGGTATTCATCCCGAAAGATGGCGTCGTAGCAGATGTTGATCTGCCCTTGGGCGTAAAGTTCGCCGTATACGTTCTTGTCCTTGAGGAAGGATTCCCTGCCCAGCAAATTCCGGAGCTTCTCGCCCATGTCCGGCCTCTGCTTCTCGATGGCGGCCAGCATCTCTTCTCGGGTAAGTTGCTCGAGTTCGAACTTATCAGGTTCCATTCTATGCCTTCCCTTTCGCTTTAGCGCTTGGGTTGGGCCTGACCCCCGACCCCTTAGGCCAAGGCGTAACGGTTCAGAAGCTCCCTCGGATCCACGAAGCGTTTGCGCCACAACTTGTTGCCGAAATCCGCGCCTGCGGCCAATCCGATCAGATCGCTGATGTAGAAGACCGGCATCTTGTAAGGAGCCGCCTTCTGGCTGATCAGCTTGTCCTGGTTCACGTCCAGGTTGGTCTGGCAGAGCGGGCAGGTGGCCACGATCGCATCCGCTCCGAGCTGGTGGGCCATGTCGTACATTTTCTCGCAGAGCTGGACCGTCACCGGCGCATCGATCAGGGAATACCCTGCCCCACAACAATCCGTCTTGAAGGGCCAGTCCAGGGGCTCGGCGCCGACCATCCGCACCAGGTTCTCCATGGACTGGGGGTTCTCGCGGTTGTCGAAGCAGGCAACCCCGGGCGTCCGTGTGAGGTAGCAGCCGTAGTAGCAGACCACCTTCATTCCGCCCAGATCATGCTTCTTGGCGTGCAGGATTTCGTTCGCGCCCACCTCGTTCCACAGGATCTCCAGGATGTTCTTCACCTGCACCGTGCCCATGTACCGCAAGGGCGCGATGACCTCGTTCAACTCGGCAGCCAGGTCGTCGTTCTTGCGGATCTTTTCGGCTGCCGTCAGCATACGCGAGTAGCAGGCCGAGCAAGGCACCAGCAGTGTGGTAAGCCCCTGCTGTTCGGCCAGGGCCAGGTTCCGGGCGGGCAGCGCCAGCCCGAGCAGTTCACTGGTCGAATGGGCCGAAGAGGCGCCGCAACAGTTCCAGTCGTCGATCGGAACGAGCCTCGTTCCCAGCTTGGAGAAGCTCATCTCCAGGGAGCGGGCGTAGTCGTTCGAGGAGGCGTTTAGGGAGCAGCTCTTGTAATACCCGATCCGTTTCATTTCTCCCCTCCCCGCTTTTCGACCCTGTTGTAGATCTCCCGGAAGGCCTTCTTGTTCGACACACTTTCCGGCAGGAGGCCGATGCGGCCTTTGAGGAACATTCGCAGGCCTAAAGCTGCATTCCCAACGGCCTGACCCGTCTTGAGTTGGTAGCGGGCCAGAAGCTCCCCTTCAAAGGTCCTGCCCCGCTTCCTGACATTGTCCAGGAAGTACCTGTGGAACAGGGCCACGTTTTCGACCGCAGGGGTCTTGCCTTCCTGAAGAACCCGCTCTCTCAGCGAATCGATGACCAGAGCGATGTCGATATCGTTCGGGCAGCGAATGCTGCAGGTGTTGCAGCTGAGGCACGCCCAGATCGTCTTCGAGGCGAGAAGCTCATCCTCCTGGCCGAGTTGGACCATGCGCATGATCTGGCTCGGCAGGTAATCCATGGCAAAGGTCATCGGGCAGCCCGCGCTGCATTTCTGGCACTGGTAGCACCGGTACACATCCTCGCCGTGTTCCGCCTTTATCTGTTCCGCCAGGCCCCGCTTCGGTTTGAGTGCCGGCTTTTCCTGGGGGGCTTGTTCGTTCAAGACTTTACCCTCCTCACGAGGCTCACGAGCGCGAGCCTCCATCCATTTGAGATCGTTCCTTGCCACCCTCCCTCAACACCCTCTCTCCAGAAGGGCGGAACTGAATGAGTGCTCATTCAATCCAGTATACCCTCCAGGGGTATGGCTGTCAAGAATGCCACACAGGGCAAAACAAACAAAAAGCCAAGTAAAACAATAGGATAGTCGTGCAGGTCTCAGGTAGAGCAGGTCCCAGGTAGTATAGGTCTCGTCTTACTCGCGGGGAGAATTCGTGGCGAGGCCCAGCAGTTCCTTGCATTTATCAACGGCCCGTGCAGCATCGGGCGCATACCCGTCCGCACCTGCCGCCAGCGCCTTGTCCGCGTCCTGGACGGCACCGCCCTCCAGGACCTTGACGCGGCCGCTGCCGCCCTCCTTATCCATGGCCTGGATCGTCTTCTCCAACCACGGGAGGCTCGTGGTCAAAAGGGCACTCAGGGCAACGACCTGAAACTTGCCCTCGCGGGCCTCCGCTACAAAAGCCTCCGGGTCCACGTCGATGCCGAGATCCTTG